>JAQSXN010000022.1 GCA_029256665.1 Paenibacillus sp. | reverse complement strand
ATGTCACCCGTCGAGCTGCTGCAGCCGATGGAACTGGAGGATGTGATTCCTCTAATCGGAACGAAAACGCAGGCAAGCGAAGACGATGCGGTCGGCCGATATGAAGAAGAAGCGGCGGCGGGCGGCGAGGACGACGTTCCGTGGTAGAAGGAGAAGAATAGCAGAACGGCATTCGGCCTTCGAATGAAAGGTATGGCGGCAGTCCCAACGGGTAAGGATGTATAAGTACCCGAAGGGAGTTGTTGCAGCTTGATTCTTAAACTTGCCGCATTTGCCTTATTGCTCGTTCTTACCGCGTTTTTTGTCGCCACCGAATTCGCCATCGTCCGAATGAGGGCTAGCCGCGTCGCTCAGCTGGTGGATGAAGGGGCAAAAAACGCCAAAGCCGTCCAGCATGTCACGACGCATCTGGACGGCTATTTGTCGGCTTGCCAGCTCGGCATAACGGTGACCGCGCTTGGTCTCGGCTGGCTGGGAGAGCCGACGATCGAAGAAATGTTGCATCCGCTGTTCCACCGATTCGGCATTGACGGCAGCGCGCTTGCGGTGCTGTCTTTTATCATTTCGTTTATGCTCGTGACCTATCTGCACGTCGTGCTCGGGGAGCTTGCGCCCAAGACCGTCGCGATTATTCAGCCCGAGCGCATCAGCCAGTGGACGGCGCCCATCATTATCGCGTTTCACAAGATGACGTATCCTTTTATCTGGCTGCTTAACGGATCGGCCAATAAGCTTGTCCGGCTAATCGGCCTCCGGCCCGCTAACGAACATGAAGCGCATTCGGAAGAGGAGATCAGGCACATCTTGTCCGAAAGCTACGAAAGCGGCAAAATCAACAGCAGCGAATTCGGCTATGTCAGCCGCATCTTCGACTTTGACGAACGGCTCGCCCGGGAAATCATGGTGCCGCGTACGGACATGGTCTGCTTGTACGCAGGCCAATCGCGCGCGGAGCATATCGCCATCATAAAGCGAGAGCAATACACGAGGTACCCTGTCGCGGACGGCGACAAAGACAATATTATCGGCGTGCTGAATACCAAACATCTATTTGTCCACGATTTCGACGAGAACGAAGAAGAGCCGGAGGTTAAGAATGTGCTTCAGCCCGTGATGGCCGTACCCGAAGTGATGCCGATTAACAAACTTATGGGTCTTATGCAGCTTAATCGCGTACACATGGTCATTCTTCTCGACGAATACGGAGGGACTTCCGGCCTGCTTACGATGGAAGACATCGTCGAGGAAATCGTCGGTGAAATCCGCGACGAATTCGATGCCGACGAAACCGTAGAAATCGAGCGGCTGGAGGAAGAACATTATATGGTCGACGGCAAAGCGTCGATTAACGACGTTAACGATGCCGCGGGCATGCAGCTGTCCAGCGAGGACGCGGACACGATCGGGGGATGGCTGTACCAGCAACAGCCGATGTTGCCGGAGGGAGAGCCATGGCGTTACCGGAACGTCAGATTCATCATTAGGGAACGCGACGAACACCGGATTAGGCGTATCGAAATATTTACGGATAACGCGGAGAACGAGATGAGCGAATACGGTCATGCTTGAGCGTCCAACCGCATATCCTTGCATCGAACAAAAACATCCGTTAACCTCCGATGCTCGTCGGTGGAAACGGATGTTTTTTGACGTTCCGAATAAACGGATGCGGAGCATCCGGATTACTGTTCGTCCTTCAGAAGCTTACGATCCAGAATGAAAGGACCGAACGGAAGAACGGAAGCGACGCAAGCCGCCCCGAGCTTGAGAATCGACCAGCGATGGCGGATCGCCGCCCAGATCGCCGCAAGGATGTAGAGCACGAACAACCCCCCGTGCAGCGCGCCGACGACGGCTACCGCCTCCGGGAAATCCGCCCAATATTTCAGGGGCATGGCAATAAGCAGCAGGACGAGGAAAGAAGTGCCTTCAAAAAAACCGATGAAACGAAGCCGGCCAATTGCCGTTGACAGCATGGAAAAAACCTCCGAACTAGGTAGAATCGTATTAAGAATGGGGCGGGGCGATGCCTACCCAAATCAATTGTACGATTTCTTCGGCGGCTTGTCCCGCAGTTCTCACATCGTTCACAATTTCATTCCGGTTGCGCACGGTCATCATGGCGACGAAAGCATGGGAAAGCAGGAGGGGGTCGGAACGTTTCATTTCGCCCTCGTCCATCGCTTTGGCGAACACGCGTTCGAGCAGGCGGTGAATGTCCGCTTCGCGCTCGCGCACGGTGCGGATCTGCTCCTCGTTAAGGTCGGTTGCCGCTTCCCTCATCATCGTCTCGAAGTCGACGTGCTGGTTGCGCATATGCCGGCGGGCGACCTCTTGCAGCCTCTCCTTAAGCGTGCCCGGTCCCTCGATCACGGCGGCCGTTTGGTCGTAAGCCATCTTAAGCACAAATAACAGCGCCTCGGTAAAAAGCACGGCCTTGTTGGAGAAATAATAATAAACGCTCGCCTTGGTAACGCCGCAAGTCTGGGCTACCGTCTCCAGCGACACTTTTTCGTAGCCGTGCTCCATGAAAAGGAACGATGCCGTGCGCAGCAATTGCGTCATCGTGCCAGGAGATTCGCTCGCTTTAGGCCGTCCAGGTTTTCTTTTGCTTTTCTCCGGTTTCATTACTCTTGCCTCCCGTGCATACCCGTTCAAACAATGTTAACAATTTAACGATTGATTAATTAACCTTTGGGTATATATAATATTGTTGCGATCTACTTATTTTAACACGACTTGCCGCTTGGAATGAAGTAGATCGGGTAGTTGGCCATCATGGAGGAGGAAAATCGCAATGCTGGAGAAAATGGGCGCTTGGTTCGCGGGACCCCGCACGCGCTGGTTGACGCTGATCGTCTGGATTGCCGTTGCCGCCATACTAACGTTAACGTTGCCCGCGGTGGGGGACAAGGAAAAAAACAATGCGCCGAATTTACCGGAAGACAGCCCGTCCGTCGTCGCCGGAGAGCTGATCAAGGAACATTTCCCTAATGAGTCGGGATTGCCGGCCTTGCTCGTCTGGCATCGAGAAGGCGGCCTGAACGAACAAGATTACGGGCACATGCAAGCTTTAACGGCTGAACTTGCGGCTACGCCGCTGGAGGGCCAAGAATCCGTGATTCCGCTGCACGAGATGCCCGCGCCCGCATTGATGGGAATGGCTTCGGAGGACGGCGGCACCTTCGTATTGCCCGTTTCCTTCGAAACCTATCTGGATACGGAAATCGTGAAGGAAAATATACACGCCATGCAGGAGTCGATCGAACGATTAACGGGAGTTAAGCCGTTCGAAACGGCGATCGACTCGGCGTCCGCGCTCAGCGTTCGCTTCAGCGGTCCCGCCGCCATCGGCGTCGACGCGACGGGTTTATTCGAGAACGCGGATTTTGTATTGATGCTCGCGACCGTGCTGCTCGTGCTCGTCTTGCTGCTCCTTATCTATCGTTCGCCCATCCTCGCGTTTATTCCTCTTGTTGGCGTAGGCTTTGCTTACGCCGTTACGAGCCCGATTCTGGGATGGATGGCGGGAGAGGGCTGGATCACGGTCGACGGCCAAGCCATCGCCATTATGACGGTCCTGCTCTTTGGAGCGGGGACGGACTACTGCCTCTTCTTCATTACGAGATTCCGTCAAGAGCTGGAGCGGGAAGGCAGCAGATGGACCGCGCTTAAACGTTCCTACAAAAATGCGACCGGCGCGATCGCGATGAGCGGATTCACCGTCGTATTGTCGCTGTTCGCGTTGTTGTTCGCGAAGTATGGCGCGGTTCACCGTTTCGCGGTGCCGTTCAGCTTGTCCATCCTCATCATGATGATCGCAAGCTTGACGCTCGTGCCGGCGCTGCTGTCGATTATCGGCAAGGCTTCGTTCTACCCGTTTATCCCGCGCACCGAAGAAGAAGCGCGCGCTCTCGCCGCGGCCAAAGGGAAAACGTATGTTCGCAAGGATCCGGAACGCAAAGTCGGCGCGAAAGTCGGCAGCCTCGTCGTTCGCAAGCCGTGGACCGTGGTCATCGTATGTTTGGTATTGCTGGGGTCGCTCGCTTCGTTCGCGCTGCCCGTCAAATACACTTACGATCTACTCTCGACCTTCCCGGACGACATGCCTTCGGTAGAAGGTTTCCAAGTGATCTCCGAGGCATACGCGCCGGGCGAGCTCGCGCCGGTTACCGTTGTTGTGCGATCGGATGGAGAAGCGCCGGCCGACGTTGCGGCCAAGCTGTCCGAGCACCGGCTCGTCGATCATGTCGGGGAACCCGTCGTCAGCGATAGCGATCCCGGACTGACGTCCTATTCGGTCGTCTTCAACGTCAATCCCTATCAGCAAGAGGCCATGGACGCCATTCCCGAGCTGAAGGAAGCCGCCGCGTCCGCGCTTGCCGGAGCGGGAGCCTTGGAGCCGAAGAATAACGTATGGGTCGGCGGTCAGACGGCCGAACAACACGATACGCAGCTGATCACGACGCAAGATAACGAATTGATTATTCCGATCGTAATCGGTCTGATTGTCGTCTTGCTGTTAGCCTACTTGCGCTCCATCACGGCTACCGTTTATTTGGTCGCGACCGTGCTGCTCTCCTACGCGGCCGCGCTCGGTCTCGGCTGGGTGATCCTGCACTATGTCATGGGCGTGGACGCGATTCAAGGCTCCATTCCGCTTTATGCCTTCGTATTCTTGATCGCACTCGGCGAAGACTATAACATCTTCATGATCTCGAGCATCTGGCAGAAGCGCAAGGAGATGCCTCTGCTCCAGGCGATCAAGGAAGGCGTAGCGGAAACGGGAGGCGTCATCACTTCGGCAGGCCTTATCCTCGCCGCCACGTTCGCCGTCCTTGCCACGCTGCCGATCCAGGTGCTGGTACAGTTCGGCTTAATAACCGCCATCGGCGTTCTGATGGATACGTTTATCGTCCGTCCGTTCCTCGTGCCGGCGATTACGGCGATATTAGGCAAACGCGCATTTTGGCCGGGAAAAGCCGATATCTCGACTGCGAAGCCTAAAGAGCTGGGCAAGTAAATACTTCTAATCATTTACTAGTTATGCCGCTAGAGCTGCTCCGTTGCCGGATTCCCGCGAATCCGCGCCGCGAAGCAGCCTTTTTGTTTCCATCGCTGCAACAATCCTCCATCGTCAACCGTCGTAATGTGTAATCGAATATATTACGAAACATAAGGGGGATAAGGCCATGAAACGAAGATGGACGAGAATGGCGGCCGTCGTGCTGGCATTCGTCATTCTGTCGTCATGTTTGGCGCTTTCGCCGAAGAGTGCCTATGCTTGCAGCTGCGCGATGCCCGCTTCCGTTGCCGAGGAGCTCGGAAGAAGCGATGTGGTGTTCGACGGCACGGTCATTTCGGGCTCCAAGCCAAGCAAGTTGTTTATGCAATCCAGCGGGGATCCCGTTATTTGGTCTTTCCAGGCTCATGAAATCTGGAAGGGACAAGTGGCGCCCGCCATCAAGGTGAAGTCGGCGCAAAGCGGCGCAAGCTGCGGCTACGAATTCCAAGAAGGCCAGCGTTACATCGTCTATGCAAGAGAAACGGGGGACGATCTGGAGGTCAGCCTATGCAGCCGCACTTCGCTCCAAACCGCGGCATCCTCCGATATCGCCGAGCTAGGGAGCGGATCGATTCCGCCGGCGCCTTCCGTAAGCGATGGAACGGGTCAGGCTTCTTCGAGCAAGTTGTTCAATGTCGTAATTGCGGCCTTATTAATCGTAGCAGCCGTGTATACTGGGCTTAGGATCAAACAAAACGGAAGCGGACTTAAGAAATAATCCTTAGATCAAAAACATCGCGACGATCGTCGTAACGGCAAGACCGAGCAAAACGGGCTTCAAATTGCGGCGCGCCAGCTCGAACGGGCTGACGCCGCAAATCGCGGCGGCCGGAATGAGCGCCCAAGGGATGATCGTGCCGCCGCCGACCCATATCGCGGCCACCTGCCCAAGCGCCGTCAGCGTATCGATTCCGGAGCCGATCGCATGGCCGAACAATTGCGCGACGGAGCCGGCGAGCGAAATGCCGGAGAAACCGGAACCGTCGAGACCGGTGATCGCGCCGACGACGGTCAACGTCACCGCCCCGACAACGCCATTAACGGGCACCTCTCCCGCAAGCGCGACGCCAAGATCGTTGACGATGCCTGCCGAAGCTTCCGGCAGTTTCTCGCCGAACAACGAAAAAAATCCAGCATCTCCGAGATAAAAGAACGCCGCGATCGGAATAACGGGTCCGAATACCCGGAAGCCGAACAAAAACCCTTCGATTAAATACCCGGTCGTCTTCTCGAGACCTTTGCCCCTATGGGCGAGCATCGTAATGACGAGCATGATGAGAATCGACGTTCCGCCGATCAGCGCGGTCGCGTCGCCGCCTTGCAGGTCAAGGACGAACATCGCCGCGACATTGGCCGCGTAAAGAAGCGGGATAAGGATGGCCATCGTTCGTCTCGTCGCGAACGACAATAATTCGCCATTGCCATCGTCGGCATCGACGCTGCCGACGACATTGGGATCGACCGACGCGATCAATCCGTCATTCCATGTTCCGAGCCGTTGGTCCCGTCTCATCATCCAGAATGCGGCAGCCGTCGTCACGACCCCCATGACCAGCACGAGCGGTATGCTTGCCCACATCACGTCGGAGACGGGGATGCCGGCGGCATCCGCCGTGATGTTAGGGGCGCCTTGAATAATATAATCGCCGGACAAGGCGATCCCGTGCCCGAACAGGTTCATCGCCACGGCCACGCCAAGCGCCGGCAAGCCCACTCGCATGGCAACCGGGAGCAGGACGGCGCCGATCAGCGCGACGGCCGGGGAAGGCCAGAAAAACAACGAGACGATAAACATGATGACGCCGATTCCCCAGAACGCGAGTGTTGGCGTTTTCATAAACCGCGTGAGCGGCGCGATCATGATTTCGTTAATCCCGGTTCGAATGAGAACCCGGCTAAGCGCGACGATGACGGATATAATGAGAATCGTCCCGATCAATTCTTTAATGGCATAAATAAAGCTGTTAAAAATTCCGCTGACGGACCCCTCGATCGACACGGTGGCCAAAATGCCGATGCCGAGAATGCCCGCGATACAGATCAGCGTCGTGTCCTTGCGCATCAGCATGAAGCCGATGATCGCCACGACAAAGCCTAAATAGACCCAGTGCAATGCGGTTAATTCCATGACCATGCCACTTCATCCTCCCGGCGAATAGCGGCAACCTGATTGCGTTGCCGTAATCTACTGTATGCAACAAGCCGTGTAGGCGTTAATCCATGCTGACGGACTGTGTACAAGCTTGCATGCGCCGGTTGCGCTTCCGCAGGCGGCTATGCTATTCTACATAGCAGACAGACGAGGACGCCAGAGAAGGGATTGGGTTAGGACATGCTGCCAATCGGCATTATTGATGCTTCCATGACATATTCCAAAGAGGATGGATACGTGGGCAAAGTTCAGTTCCGCGTGGAAGGCCATCACAACGAATATGAGATCGCGCTTCACAGCAAACGCGGCTCCGAATGGGGGTACGGATTGTTTTTCTTGAACGAGTCCGGCAAGGAAGAGCAGCTGCTTGCGCTCGAGGACGAGCTGGAAGAAAACGACGAGCTGTTCGATCAACTCGTGCAGGCCGCGAAGGACAAGCTTGAGAGACCATCTTAAGGCTACTTTCTAGCCTGCGACCGAACGAAACGGAACTTCAAAAAAGCCTCTGCCGGAAAGCGGACTATGCCGCATTTCTTGCAGAGGCTTCTGTTCTGACGCGGCCATTGGCCAAAGCGGAGTATCGGACTTGGCTACATATGCCGTTCGACCGAAGAAGAAGGCTTTTTGCTGCGCGACTTCTGGAATCGATAGACGAGATAACCCGCAGCAACCGCAACAAGGACGCCAATGATCCAGATGCCGTACCGGTAGATCAGTCCCGCGATATGCTCGACCTGATCCCCGACGAAGCTGCCGATGACGAAGTAGATCAACGTCCAGACGAATGCGGACGGGTAAGCGAATAAGGCGAACCGTCCGAATTTCATCTTGTTCATGCCCATAACGTATGGCGTTACGTGCCGAAGAAACGGCAGACATAAGCTCAAGCTGATGGCGTAACCGCCGAATCGGTGGCTCAGTTCCTCGGATTTGTCGATAAAGGCCCCGATATTTTTCCGCTTGCGGAACCAGTCGGTTAATTTGGTTCCGGCAAATCGGCCGATGCTGTACCCAAAGGTCATGGCGGAGCATATGCCAAGACATGTCATGATAAATGCGGGAATCGGGGATAATACGCCCGATGAGGCTAACGCGCCGCCCGTCATGACGACGGCTTCGTTCGGTATGGGCAGGCCGATAAGGCCCAGACACAACACGAGAAACAAGGCCGCATATCCTAACTGTTCGATAATCGATAATAATAGCTCGTATCCCATCTCGCATAAACTCGCTTTCCGAAGGTTTAAGCCCTATTTTTAAAAATAATATCACCTTGTGAATTGCCATCTCTATAAAATATCATATTTCGGGCTCGCTGAGAACCTTTAATACGATCCCGGATGGCGGACGTTTCGCGCTTTAACCATTTCGTAACTATTTCCAGCCGAGTCTGAGGTACTATTGGGGTAGTGAAATGGGAGTTCGAGGAGAGAGATCGCGACATGTACGCATTTAGGCAAAAGGTGGAAGAGCTGAAACGTTCGGAAGCCACCGTATATACGATTTGTTTGGCTTTGACGGACAACGAGACGGCCGCATGCGAAGCCGCGGAGCAGGCATTGACGGCCTTGTTTCAGGATCACGTGTTTTGGCAGCTCGACGAAGGCGCCCGCAAGCCGCATATTTTGAAGGTATGTGCCGGGATCTGCCTGGAACGAAGAGCCCGGCATTTGCAGTCGGTATCATCCGTCGTGTAACGAGAGACCAACCAACCTATTGGAGCGACAAGATGCCATTAACCGATTTACGACTCAAATTACAGGAATGGCGGATTGATTCCGTCATCGTCTACCAAGGCGATCAAGTCAAGGAGAAGTGGCATGCAAGGGGCGAAGACGCCGTTGCGCCGCTTTATTCGTGCACCAAAAGCGTCTTGTCTTCGCTAATCGGCATCGCGATCGACAGAGGCGACTTGTCCGGTCCGAACGCCGCGATCGGATCATACCTTCAGGCTTACAGCGAGAGCGGAAATGAGCCTTGGCTGAACGTAACGATCAAACAGCTGCTGACCATGACGCCGGGCTTCGAATGGCCGGACTTCGACAAGCCCTATAAAGCGCTGCGCAAGGCGCAGGATCCGGTATCCTTTGCCTTGTCGCAGCCGATGGCGCATACGCCCGGACAATCCTTTACCTATAATTCGGGCGGATCGCATCTGTTGTCCGCGATATTGACGCAGGCGACGGGCATGTCGGCGCTGCAGTATGCCAGGCGCCATCTGTTCGAGCCGCTTGGATTCAGCGCCGCCAAGTGGTCCGAGCGGGGCGGCGTCAGCGAAGGAGGCACGGGACTTTCGCTCTCTGGGGATGATCTCGTCCGGTTTGGCGTGCTGTATCTCAAGAAAGGCCGCTTGGGGAATACACGGTTATTGTCCAGCGAGTGGGTCGAGGAATCGACCGCCATGCGTCATCGCGGATTGCTGCATTACGAACCGCCGATATACGGCGGTTACGGTTATCATTGGTGGTGCTCGCCGGCCGAACACAACGGCGCGATGGACGTATATTTCGCTTTCGGCCACGGAGGGCAATATTTGATGATCCTGCCGGAGGCGGAAGCGGTCGTAATGGTTC
The DNA here is from genome assembly GCA_029256665.1 of Paenibacillus sp. Lineage (GTDB taxonomy): Bacteria > Bacillota > Bacilli > Paenibacillales > Paenibacillaceae > Pristimantibacillus. The sequence goes on along the minus strand of JAQSXN010000022.1, from coordinate 4,455 downwards.
GAAAGACCATCACCAAAAGAAATGACGCGCTTTACTCCAGGAGACTGATTTTCGAGGATATCATCCCTTCGCTTAAGGATTAATATGCTTTTTCGATCAGGTTATGCGACGGAATTCGCATGTCTCGACAGAACGACAACAATGATCTACTTCATTCGCCACATATCTGCACAACCGTTAGGCAGAATTGCCCAAAACTAGCAAAGTTCGAAGAATAGGGCTTTCTTGACCGTTGCAATAGTTGTATAATCATGGAAGCTGCCAAACGAAATCAACCTGACCTAAGAGACTAAACGCAACTAGGGATAGGTTGTTTTTCATTAGGAATGGAGATCAAATTGCCATGAACGTACACTCTATCAACCACTTATGTTTTTCCGTCGCCGATCTCGAACGATCCATTGCTTTCTATCAGCATGTGTTTGACGCAAAGTTAAAAGTCAAAGGAAAAAACCGAGCTTATTTCGATCTTGACGGCCTCTGGATATCGCTCAATCAAGAAGATATCGACCGGAGCTCAAGCGTCCGTACGTATACGCATATCGCGTTCACGATTGCCGAAGAAGAATACGAAAGCGAGGTTAGAAGACTCGAAGAGCTGGAAGTCGAGCTGTTCACGGGTCGGACGAGAGACGAACGCGATAAGAAGTCGATATACTTCCTCGATCCGGACGGCCATATGTTCGAGCTGCATACGGGCACGCTTCAAGATCGTCTCGCTTTTTACAAATCGGATATGAGTCACATGCAGTTTTACGATGAGACCTGACGAGCGGGCTGCCGTATTGGTGCAATCCGAGGTGGACTATATGTCGGATCGCATGACGGCGATGATGGAGCAAGAAGGCAATCCGATGGGAGCTGAGATGAAGAGCTTCGGGAATGCCGTTGCTTATTACAGCCGAAATATGCCTTGGACGTTGTTCAATCATGTCAAAGGTTCGTTGACTCCCGAAGAGGTTGACGCGGCCATCGACTTTTATGAACAGCGGGGGCGTCGCTTCGAATTTCAACTTGCACCCGGCATCACCGACGGGCAGACGCTAAGAAGGCTGGCGGAGCGAGGATATTACCAATCGGGCTTTCATGTGTCCATGTACGCCGAACTGGACGCGATGCGGGATGCAAGCATTCGAAATGAATCGTTGTCCGCCGCGCGGATGGAAGCCGGGGAGATGTCGACTTACGCGGAGATCCACTGTTTAGGAACGGGGTTGCCATTGTCGGGCGCGGGACATGTCGGGGAAAATAACCGGATCTTGCACGTCAGACCTGGCTGGCACTACCTGCTGGGAAGATATGAAGGCATGCCGGCATCGGCCGGCGTCATGTTCGCGCGAGGCGACGTTGCCTCCTGCACGTTCGCCGCAACGTTGCCCGATATGCGCAATCGCGGCCTTCATACGGCTTTGCTGCAAGCGAGAATTACACTCGCCAAAGAGTTGGCATGCAAGATGATCGTCGCCCAATGCGCTTACGGATCGGCAAGTCACCGCAACATGGAGACGGTCGGCATGCGAATCGGGATGACGCGCGCAACTTGGAGTAAATTATAAAATACTTAATGATCCTATTATGACCGGGAGCGATTCTATGAGCACAAGCACGCCAATCAAAAATCAGATAAGCGGCATCTTTATTCCCGTAAGCGATATCGAGGTGGGCAGGGCATGGTATTGCGAGCTGCTCGGCATGGAACCGTCCATGGATATCATCGCAGGCCATCTTTGCTGCATTCCTTTAAGCGCAGACGGCCAAAATATCGTGCTCGACAGCAAGGTTTATAGTCCGGACTCCGTGTTTCGAACGCCGATGTTTCATTTCGATACCGACGATATCGAGCAAGCCTTTGCGTACATGAAGGAGAAAGAAATCAAGCTGACTACCGCCATCGAGAACGGACATTGGTTCAGCTTCCAGGATCCCGACGGCAACCACCTGATGATCTGCAAGGTGAATTAGCGGAATTCGTTGCGGAACAATCGGAGTCTGTGTCACAATAGGAGCATTAGCGATTCCTTACATATATCTTTTGACAGAATAGAGGGTTATGTTTGAACTTCAGACCATGTATCGATCTACACGACGGCAAGGTGAAACAAATCGTAGGCGAGACGCTTAACGACGGCTTTATCGTAGAAAATTTCGTTTCTGCCCATGATTCGGCTTATTACGCGGAGCTCTTCAAGAACGACGGTTTAACGGGCGGACACGTGATCATGCTGGGACCGGGCAACGAAACGGCGGCGCTGACAGCGCTCGGCCAATATCCTGGCGGCTTGCAGATCGGCGGAGGGATTAACGCGGATAACGCTGCGGATTACCTGCGGCAAGGAGCGACTCATGTCATCGTCACGTCCTACATTTTCCGTGACGGACGGCTGAATGAAGAGCATCTATCACGTATCGTCGAAGAAGTCGGCAAGGATAGACTTGTTATCGATCTTAGCTGCAAGCAAAGGGATGGCAAGTGGTTTGTCGTCACCAACCAATGGAAGCAATTCAGCGACTTCGAGGTAAATCCGGCCAATATTAAGTTCCTAGAACAATATTGCGATGAATTTCTAGTGCATGCGGTCGATGTAGAAGGAAAGCAAAGCGGGATTCAGCAAAGCTTGGTTACGGATCTTGCCGAGTGGGTTACCATACCGACTACGTATGCCGGCGGTGCGAGGTCCATTGCGGACATGGAGCTATTCGTCCAATTATCCGGAGGCAGACTCGATCTGACGATCGGCAGCGCGCTCGATATATTCGGCGGAACGTTATCGTATGAAGAAGTCGTGCGTTACAGTAGACATACGGCCTAGATCGAAGAATACAATGGAATAAGCAAAGATTTCGGGAAGCCGAGGTTCCATCATGGAACTCGGCTTCTCTTGCCTTGCCGTGCCGAATGACAAAACCATGAAGGTGATTTATAATGTGAAACGATGGTTGATTCTGGATCAAAATCCGAGGGAGCTCAAACGATGTTGCAACTAGCCAAAGAAGTAGCGATTGCCGCAGCCTACGAGGCGGGCAGAATGATAAAACATAGATTTGGATCGCTGATCGCGATCGACGAAAAAGACGAGCATGGCGACGTTGTCACGGAAGTCGATCATGCGGCGGAAACGATTATTTTGACAAAAATAAAGAGCGTTTTCCCTGAACATCGGATTCGCTCGGAGGAAGCCGGGGATAATGATATTACTAGCGAATGGTTGTGGCTAGTGGATCCGCTGGACGGCACCAATAATTTTGCGGTGGCCATGCCGCTATTCGCGGTTTCCATAACGCTGATGCATGAGTCGCGGCCCGTCGTTGCCGTTATCTATGAACCGATGACCGATCGATTGTTTACGTCCGTCGCGGGAGAGGGCGCCCGGTGTAACGGTCAAGCGCTGCTAGCGGACCTAGCGCGCCCCATGAAGAAGGCCAGGGTCGGTTGGATTCAAGGCCATCAGGTGCAGAATCGTCCGACAGCCGTGAAACTGCGTCATCACATTGATGTAGAAGCCAAGCGGATGATGCGCTTGTGGGCGCCGACCTTGCAGTGGAGCATGCTGGCTAGAGGAGACCTGGACGGGATTATCGTCTATGATTCGGAAGGCGAAGATCTGTATTCGGGCATCTTGCTCGTTCAAGAAGCGGGATATTGGGTTATGGACTATAATGGAGAACTATTTAATGGCGTTAATGAAAAGCCGTTTTTAATTGCCTGCTTGCCTGCGCATGCGCCTTATTTTCTTGATCTTGTCAAGACCGGCCTAGCCGGGAGCGGAGCGGGAAAGGAATAATCGACGATGGAGTTGCTTAAGGAAATATACGAGCTCGAGCTGGGAATCAGCGAACTGGGCGCAACTTCTAGCCGACACGGCGGCCGATTCTGGTTTATCAGGGCGGCAGTCGGTATCGTCTATAACGAGACCTACCAAATCGCGATGATAAGCGACGAAGACGGGCGCGTTGAATTGCCGGTAGGCGCTTACGAGCCTGGAATAGATCCGATTGTCGGAATCCATCAAGCTATAGTCATGGCGGCCGCGACGGAAGAGGATGAGCAGTATTTGACGAATCTGAAGCTCAGCGAGCAACAGGAGCTTGGTCTCGTCATCGAATACTTGGACGAAGTCGAATCGATGAGATTCGCTTATGGATATACCGTTCGGGCAAGGTCCGACATGGCTCGCATGAAAACTCGCGACTCTGGGACTCCGGAACATGTCGTATGGTTATCGCCGAGCGAGGCGATCGCGACGATGAAGCGCAGAGAACCGGGGAGTTACGAAGAAAAGTTCGTTAGAGCGAGGGATATGGCTTTAATAGGCCATTTGCTTCATCTTCGATAGGAGGGATGCCGATTGACCGCCGCGTTGCTTGGCAGCTTTATATCCGCGATGGCTACCGTACTGGGCGCCGTTCCGCTATTGTTCGTCAAATCGTTATCCGAGCGCTGGAAGGATATACTCG
>JAQSXN010000021.1 GCA_029256665.1 Paenibacillus sp. | reverse complement strand
AACCTGCGCGACGCGGGCGATCCGGTGGAGCTCGCGGCGACTTATGACCGCGAAGGGGCGGATGAGCTTGTGTTCCTCGACATATCGGCGTCGGTAGAAGGACGCGCGACGATGATCGAGGTCGTGAAACGCACGGCGGGCGAGATCACGATTCCGTTCACCGTTGGCGGAGGCATCTCGCACGTCGACGACATGAAGCGGATCCTGCGCGCGGGCGCGGACAAAATCGGCATCAACACGGCCGCCGTCAAAAATCCGGCGCTCGTGTCCGAAGGCTCTCGCCGCTTCGGCGCGCAATGCATCGTCGTGGCGATCGACGCGAAGTTTAATCCCGAGTGGGGCGAGTGGGAAGTTTATACGCATGGCGGACGACAGACGACGGGCATCCGCGCGCTGGAATGGGCGCGCGAGGTGGAACGTCTGGGAGCGGGCGAGATTCTGCTGACGAGCATGGACGCAGACGGCACGAAGGACGGCTTCGACCTCAAGCTGACCGGCGCCGTATCTCGAGACGTAGGCATTCCGGTCATTGCTTCCGGGGGAGCGGGACGGATCGCGCATTTCTCCGAGGTGTTCCGGGAAGCGCAAGCGGATGCCGCGCTGGCGGCTACGATATTCCACTATAAAGAGCTAACGATCGGCGAAGTGAAAGACGATCTGCGAAGCAAAGGAGTCGAAGTCAGGTGACGACAGGCAACATGAACGAGCTGAAGGCGGCGATCAAGTGGAGCGAGGACGGACTCGTGCCGGCGATCGTTCAGGACGCGCAGAGCAAGGAAGTGCTTATGCTCGCCTACATGAACGAAGAATCGCTAGGACTCTCCGTATCGACGGGTTCGACCTGGTTCTGGAGCCGTTCGCGCGGCGAGCTGTGGAACAAAGGCGCGACAAGCGGCCATACGCAGCGCATCGCGTCCATGAGCTACGATTGCGACGGCGACACGCTGCTCGTGCGCGTGGAACAGCAAGGGCCGGCTTGCCACACGGGACGATATAGCTGCTTCTATAACGACATCGAGCTCCAAGGCGGCGCCGAGCAAGCCGCGCAAACGGCCGACGAGGAAATCGCTAAAGACCGCTTCGCCGTTCTCGGCAAGCTGGAGGAAATCATCGCCCAGCGTCATGCGGAGCGTCCGGCGGGCGCCTATACGACCTATTTATTCGATAAAGGCGTGGACAAAATTCTCAAAAAGGTCGGCGAAGAATCCGCCGAGGTCATTATCGCCGCGAAGAACCAAGACAACGACGAGCTGCGGAGCGAAGCAAGCGACCTTCTCTTCCACTTAATGGTATTGCTGCGCGACCGCGGATTGCCGCTTGACGACATTATGGGCGAGCTGGCCAGCCGCCACGGCAAACCGACGACGAACAAAATGCGTTAAAATGGCAAGCGAACCGCCCAAAGTCATCACTTTGTCGAAAAATAGTGCTTTTACGTTTTTGAAATCTTCATAAATCAATGTATAATAGGACAGGTAAAGGTCGGCGACTATCGATCGCCTGGTTCTCGTAATAAATTATTTGGTCGAAACGCTCAGGAGGGTATCATGTTAAGCGACAAGGTGCGTATTTTTTCGGGTTCTTCAAATCCGGTATTGGCTCAGAAAATCAGCGAAGAGCTTGGTTCAGCGAAGAGCTTGGTTTGAACCTAGGTTCCATCAAACTGTCCCGTTTCAAGAGCGGTGAGATCTACGTTCACTATGAAGAAACGATTCGGAACTGCGACGTCTTTCTCGTGCAGTCGTTCTCGCATCCCATCAACGAGCATTTTGTCGAATTATTGGTCATGATCGACGCGGCGAAGCGCGCTTCCGCCAGAACGGTGAACATTATCATGCCGTACTACGGATATGCGCGCCAGGAACGGAAAGCCGCTCCTCGGGAGCCAATCTCGGCGAAGATGCTTGCGGATGTGTTGACGACGGTTGGAGCGACCCGCGTCATTACGATCGATCTTCATGCTCCGGCTATTCAAGGTTTCTTCAACATTCCGGTGGACCATATGACCGCGCTGGATCTGATCAGCGATTATCTGAAGTCCAAGAACATCAAAAACCCGGTTGTCGTATCCCCGGATGCGGGCCGCGCGTCCACGGCGGAGAAGCTCGCCAACTACTTGGATACGTCCTTCGCGATCATGATCAAGAAGCGTTCGGCGCACAACGAGTCCTCCATCACGCACGTGATCGGGGATGTCGAAGGACAGACGCCTATCATCATCGAGGATTTGATCGATACGGGCGGCACGATCGTCAACGTTGTCGAAAGTTTGAAGGAACGCGGCGCCGAGGACGTATTCGTCTGCGCGACGCATCCTCTGTTCTCCGGTTCCGCCATTGAGCGTCTAGACCATCCATCCATAAGAGAAGTTATCGTGACCGACTCCATCATGCTGCCGGAGACGACGCCGGAACGGTTCAAAATCCTGTCCGTCGCCCCGTTGCTCGCGGAAGCGACGCGCATCATCTTGGATGGCGGTTCCATCAGCACTTTATTCAAGAACAAAGGCGTTTAACCTTAAGCCCCATACGCAGTTTATCCGAGAGAATCGCGGGCGGCCCCATGGCTGTCCGCGATTTTCCCACATATTCTTGCATGTTGGGACGGGCCCCGCTATGGTATAATCGTGCTTAACGAAGGATAGAGAAGGAGGTGCCTTGCGAGTGAAAGGGAAGAAACGCATAGCGGTAGGGGAAGACGCGGTCACGAATATCATATCCATTCAGTGGGACGCTACGTTCTTCTTCGAGCGCGCTGTACGCTCGCTGGACCGATTCCATTATGACAAGGCACTCAAGTACTTCCGGAGAGCCGTCGAATACGAACCCGAGAATCCCGTCAATCATTGCAATATGGCAGGCATTCTTTCGGAAATGGGCAATTATAAAGAGTCGAACGAGATTCTGAGCTGGATCGTGGACGAACTCGACCCCATGATGACCGAATGCCATTTCTATATGGCCAACAACTATGCCAATATGGATATGTACGAGGCCGCCGAGCGATCGCTCGTTCAATACTTGCAGGAGGACCCGGACGGCCAGTATCTTGACGAGGCCGAAGAGATGATGGACCTGCTGCAGTTCGAGCTTGAAAGACCTATGGCTCTCAAGTACATCAAGGCGCGAGAAGGGATGGTCGAGCATGACCAAGCCCGCGCTTTGTTGGAGGAAGGGAAATTCACCGAAGCCGTGCGCATTCTCGAGGAGATTGTGGAGGGCCAGCCTGAATTTCTGGCCGCCCGCAACAATTTGGCGCTCGCTTATTATTATATGGGTCTGTTCGAGAAAGCAAAGGAAGCCATCCGCAGCGTGCTTGCCCAGGATTCCGGCAATTTGCATGCCTTATGCAATCTTGCGATCTTCTATCAGCACGAAGGCGACAAGGATAATCTGGCGGAGCTTGTGGAGCTGCTGACCAAGACGGTGCCGTTCCATCAGGAGCACGTGTTCAAGCTTGCGACGACGATGGGGATATTGGGCGAGCACGAGATCGCGTATCGTCACTTCATTCGCCTTGCCAAGGATGGCGAGGTGCAGCAGGATCCGTGCCTGTTCCATTACGCGGCGGTTGCCGCTTGCAATATCGGCAGGTTTAACGATGCGGAGCGTCTCTGGAAATTGACGATGAAGCTCGATCCGAGCTCCGACATTCCGCAATATTACATGCAACAGCTGGAGATGCTTCGCCAGGGAAGCGCTTCGGCCCCGATCAGCTATCATTACCACCTGCCCTTCGAGGAGCAGTTCAAATTATGGGAGAAGTCGACCGACGGCATCCCCGACCATCTGAAGAGCGATCCGCTTGTCCGTTCTTCATTCTTCTGGGCGCTGCGCCACGGCGATCAGCATACGAAGCTGCAGGTGATCCAGGCGTTCGGCATGATTGCCGACAACGAAGTGAAGGATGTGCTGCGCGCATTCTTGTTGGAGCGGGACGAAGACGATTATTTGAAAAAAATCGCGGTATTCGTGCTTCGGACGATCGGAGTGGCTGAACCGCTCAAAGTCGTGCTTGAAGGCAAAGAAACGATCATCGAGCCTAATCGGGTGCCGTCGAGGCTGCCGGAGTGGCATGACAAGTGGGAAGAGGTGGCGCAAGCCGCGCTCAGCCGGATGAGCAAACATTATGATCTCGTTCAGCAGCATGATATGATGACGTTATGGGTCGAATTCCTGTCGCGCGTCTACCCGGACGTGCCCAAGCTGACCAAGCCGGAGGGCTGGGCGGCGGCGCTGGAATATTTGACGGCCAAGATGCATCGCCGGGCCATCTCGTATCACGAGGTGGCGGTTCGCTACGGAACGTCGATCACGACGGTAAGCAAACACGTGAAGCTCATTGACGGAGCGTGCGGCATCAAGGAGAAGATGAAGTCGATCAGCTCGTTTTTTTCCGCGCACGAATCCCAGCAAGACTAATAACGCATGAGGTGACGAAGATGTACAAATCCATTATTATCGGTACGGGCCCCGCTGGACTCACGGCGGCCATCTATCTGGCTCGCGCCAACATGAACCCGCTCATAATCGAAGGACCGGAGCCTGGCGGCCAGCTGACGACGACGACGGAGGTCGAGAACTTCCCCGGCTTCCCCGAAGGCATTATGGGACCGGAGCTCATGGAAAATATGCGCAAGCAAGCCGAGCGCTTCGGCGCGAAGTTTCTGACGGGCTGGGTCAACTCCATCGATCTGTCGCAGCGTCCGTTCAAGCTTCAAGTCGAAGGACAAGGCGAGATCGTCGGCGAGAGCGTCATTATATCCACGGGCGCATCGGCTAAGTATCTCGGCATTCCTGGCGAAAAAGATAACGTCGGCAAAGGCGTCAGCACTTGCGCGACATGCGACGGCTTCTTCTTCCGCGGGAAAAAGATCATCGTAGTCGGCGGCGGAGACTCCGCCATGGAAGAAGCGAACTTCCTGACCCGATTCGCGACGAACGTCGAGCTGGTCAACCGGCGCGAAGAGCTGCGCGCGTCCAAGATCATGCAAGACCGCGCGCGAGAGAATGAAAAGATCAGCTGGAGCCTCAACCGGACGCCGGTGGAAGTGGTGGCGACAGGCATGGGCGTGACGGGCCTTAAGGTCCGCGACAACGCGACGGGCGAAGAAGAAGTCATCGAGACGAACGGCATCTTCATCGCGATCGGCCACACGCCGAACACGAAGTTTCTCGGCGGCCAGGTCGATACGGACGAGCACGGCTACATTAAAGTGAAGCCGGGCACCTCCGAGACGAACATCCCGGGCGTATTCGCTTGTGGAGACGTGCAGGACAGCAAATACCGCCAAGCGATTACGGCCGCGGGCAGCGGCTGCATGGCGGCGCTCGACTGCGAACGGTTCCTCGAAGGTTCCATCACGCATGACTGGAGCCAATCGCTGTAATCGGCAAGCAAGGAACCGGCGGCTCGTCCGATTATGTCTAGTAGCGCGTGTTCAACAAAGCTCGGTTCGGGAAGATGACTTCTTGAACAACCTCTAATCAGGGGGCAGGACGCGGACGGTCGCGCCGGAGCCGCATAAAAGGGACTGCACCTGAGAGGCGGCATCAATCAGGAGGCTGTCCCTTTTTCAATGAGACGCGGACGCGGCCTTCGCGGAAGGCGACAGCCGTTTGGCCTTGTTTTACGGGGGATCGTCGGACGTCCTTCCACGCTTGACCGGAGTGGTAACAACGCTTATAGTTGGAACAGAGAATGTTAACTATGTAAACGAGGTGGCTATTGTCATGTCTGAGAAGATTTACGTGGGCGTCGATGTCGGCGGCACAACCATCAAGGTAGGCCTGTGCGATGCGGAGGGTCAATTGCTTCATACCTATGAAGGGGCGACGGAAACGGATAAAGGTACGGACGCTATCTTGAACAACATCGCGAAGTATTCGCGGGCGATCGTAGAAGAGTCCAATCACGCATGGGAGCAAGTGGACGGCGTAGGCGTCGGTATCGCGGGCTTCTTGGACATTCCGAATGGCTATGTGAAATATTCGGCGAATCTGTATATCGAAAATACGGATTTGAAAGGGTTCCTCGAGAAGGAGCTCGGCAAAACGATCAAAATCAATAACGACGCGAACGTGGCGGCGCTGGGCGAAGCATGGGCTGGCGCGGGCAGAGGCGTGGCCCACTGCGTATGTTATACGCTCGGCACGGGCGTAGGCGGCGGCATCATCATAGACGGCAAGATCATCGAAGGATATAACGGCATGGCGGGCGAGCTTGGCCATATCGCGATCGTGCCCGATTTGGAAGCGATTCAGTGCGGCTGCGGCAAGATGGGCTGCCTCGAGACGGTATCGTCCGCGACGGGCATTATTCGCATGGCGAAGGATGCGGTGGCGCGCGGGGACCGCACGACGCTGTCGCAAGTAGAGAACATTATGGCCAAAGACGTTGTCGACGCGGCGAAAGCCGGAGACGAAGTAGCGGCGCGCATCGTTAGCCGCGCGGCTTATTACCTCGGCAAGTCGATGGCGATGATCGCGATCGTGCTCAATCCGCAATACTTTATTATCGGGGGCGGCGTCTCGAAAGCGGGAGATTTCCTGTTCGATCAGATTCGCGAAGTGTTCGAGAAATATACCCAGGATCAAGCCAAGGAAGGCGTCAAGATCGTACCGGCTACGCTGGGCAACGACGCGGGCGTCGTAGGCGCTGCAGGACTCATTCTTAGAGGATAGTAGGTGTACGCATGGAAACGACGGCAACGCTTGCTAAGCTAGTGATCATTACCGGCATGTCGGGCGCGGGCAAGACCATCGCGGTTCAAAGCCTGGAGGATCTGGGGTTTTTCTGCGTCGACAACCTGCCCCCGGTACTCATCCCCAAGTTCGCGGAGCTTATCGAGCAGTCCAACGGCAAAATCGGCAATGTCGCGCTAGTCATCGACTTGCGTGGACGCGAATTTTTTACCGCGCTGTCGGAATCGTTAACGTATATCAAAGACCATCATACGATAAGCTGTGAAATTTTGTTCTTGGACGCCACGGACGAAGTGCTCGTGCAACGTTACAAGGAAAGCCGGCGCCGGCATCCGCTGGCGCCACAAGGATTGCCGCTGGACGGCATCCATAGCGAGCGCCGTCTCCTGGAGGATCTCAAAGGTTCGGCATCGCAAGTCATCGATACTAGCAATCTCAAGCCGTTGCAGCTTAAGGAACGCATCATCTCCCATTTCACGAATGTAGAGCAAAGCAGGCTCTCCGTCAACGTTACCTCGTTCGGCTTCAAGTACGGCATCCCGATCGACGCCGACTTGATCTATGATGTCCGATTCCTGCCCAATCCGCATTACGTCGAGAATCTGCGTCCCAATACCGGCCAGAATCCCGATGTCTACGATTACGTGATGAAGTGGCCCGAAACGCAGCAGTTTTTGGCGAAGCTGATCGACATGCTGCAGTTTCTTATTCCTTTATACCGCAAGGAAGGCAAGAGCCAGGTCGTGATCGGGATCGGCTGCACGGGCGGCAAACACCGCTCCGTGGCCATCGCGGAATATTTGGGCAAGGTGCTCGGCAGCAGCGATACGGAACGGGTGCGCGTCAGCCATCGAGATTCGGAGCGGGATAAGCACTGATGCGGGGGGAAAACATGCAGACGATACAAAAGATTGTACGTCGTCCCAAAATCGTCGTCATCGGCGGCGGTACGGGTCTCTCCGTCATGCTGCGCGGACTGAAGGAGAAGCCGCTCGACATTACGGCGATCGTGACGGTTGCCGACGACGGAGGCAGCTCCGGCATTTTGCGCAACGAGCTTCAAATTCCGCCGCCGGGCGACATTCGCAACGTGTTAATGGCGCTCGCCGACGTGGAGCCGCTACTGGCAGACATGCTCAAGTACCGCTTCAAGACCGGCAACGGTCTTGCTGGACATAGTCTAGGCAATCTGATGCTAGCCGCCATGACGGATCTCTCCGGCGATTTCGTGACGGGCATTCGCCAACTGAGCCAAGTGCTCGCCGTTCGCGGGCGCGTGCTGCCCGCGGCGAACCGGGCCATCGTCCTTAAGGCGGAGCTGGTGGATGGCACGATCGTAACCGGCGAGTCGCAGATCCCGAAGGCGGGGAAGGCGATCAAACGCGTGTTTCTGGAGCCGGCCGACGTGGAGCCGCTTGCCGAAGCGGTTGAAGCGATCGAGCAAGCGGACGCGATCTTGATCGGACCTGGCAGCTTGTATACCAGCATCATGCCGAATTTAATCGTTCCCAAGCTGGCACAGGCCATCGTGGAGTCGGAAGCCGTCAAGCTATTCGTCTGCAACGTCATGACGCAGCCGGGAGAGACGGACAATTATACGGTCAGCAATCATCTGGATGCCATTCATAACCATATCGGGCATCACTTATTCGATTATGTCATCGTGAACGACGGCGAGATTCCGCCGCAGGTGGAGAGCAAGTACGCGGAGCTTGGAGCGAAGGCGGTCCAGCTCGATATCGACGAGGTTACCCGCAGAGGGTATAAAGTAATCGCCGACAGATTAGTGTTATTCCGGACGTTCCTGCGTCACGACGCGGAACGGCTAAGCCATCATATTTATAAGCTGGTGGAGAATTGGATGTTACGAAAGAGGTGAGCCCGAATGTCTTTTGCGGCCCAAACAAAGAAAGAGCTGACGATGGTAGAAGCGGACAGCTGCTGTGAGCGCGCCGAGTTATCGGCCCTTATACGGATGAACGGTTCGGTCAGCCTGTCCAGCCGCAAGGTCGTTCTCGACATCTCGACGGAGAATGCCGCGATCGCGCGAAGGATTTATTCGCTGATCAAGAAGCATTACGACCTGCACGTAGAACTTTTAGTCCGCAAGAAGATGAGATTGAAGAAAAACAACGTATATATCGTCCGGCTTCCGGCGAAGGTACAAGAGACGCTCTCCGATCTCAAGATCGTCTCCGAAGGTTTTATGTTCAACGACGGCATCGACAAGGAGATCGTGCAGAAGTCTTGCTGCAAGCGTTCGTATTTGCGAGGGGCGTTTCTCGCGGGAGGTTCGGTCAACAACCCGGAAGGCTCGTCGTATCACTTGGAGATTTCCTCCATGTACGAAGAGCATTGCTGCTCGTTAGTCGAGCTCGCGAACAAGTTCGATCTCAACGCGAGATGTATCGAGCGGAAGAAAGGGTTTATTTTCTACATTAAGGAAGGCGAAAAGATCATCGAGCTGCTGAACATCATCGGCGCGCATCAGGCGCTGTTTAAGTTCGAAGATGTCCGGATCATGCGCGACATGCGCAACTCGGTTAATCGGATCGTCAATTGCGAGACCGCCAATTTGAACAAAACGATCGGAGCTGCCGTCCGGCAGATCGATAACATAAAGCTGCTCGAGAAGGAGATCGGTCTCGACAGCTTGCCCGACAAGCTGCGCGAGGTCGCCGTCATCCGGATGCAGCATCCCGACCTGAACCTGACGGAGGTTGGCGAGATGCTGAGGGGCCAGGTAAGCAAGTCCGGCGTGAACCACCGCCTTCGCAAAATCGACGAAATGGCCGAAAAAATCCGGTCAGGATCAACTTTTGCCTAGTGCAACAGCTTGTAAAATGATATAATAAGTTGTAATTGGCTTTTACGACGATGTAAGTTCAATTCTAAGCTCGATATAAGCTTTGCTCTTGTATAGACCTTAGAATTCAACGTGAAACGGCGGAATCCTCCATGAGAGGCTCCGACAGGCGTTTCCGCTAGATGATTCAGTATAATATAGGGGGTATGTTTCCATGACAAGGCTTCCGGTTGTCGTTCGTTTGAAGACGGGGCTTCATGCTAGGCCTGCAGCGCTATTCGTTCAAGAAGCGAACAAATTCTCCTCCGAAGTTTTTGTAGAGAAGGACGATAAGAAAGTTAACGCGAAGTCCATTATGGGCATTATGAGCCTTGCGATCAGCTCCGGCACTGAAATTTCGATAAGTGCGGAAGGATCGGACGCGGAGCAGGCTGTAAACGCTTTAGTCGCGCTCGTCAGCAAAGAAGAGCTCGAGAACCAATAAGGTACGCGAGGACGGAATGCCGTCCCTTCATCAGCAGAGCAAGAGAGTCCTTTGATGCGGCGCAGCGGGCCGCGCGGGGGGCTCTTATTTGCGTTGGTTGCCGGTGTGCGGATGGTGGCGTGTGGCGGGGAATGATTTTCGTCACTGAAACGGGCGAATGAAAAAAGAGAAGCAGACGATTTCGTCTGCTTCTCCGGTTGCCTTGCGGCGGATTATACTCTTTCGATGACTTTATCGACGAGTCCGTAAACTTGCGCTTCGGCCGCGCTCATGAAGTAATCGCGGTCGGTGTCCTGCTCGATGCGGCTAAGCGGCTGGCCGGAACGCTCCGCCAGTATATTGTTGAGCTTGTCGCGCATCTTGAGGATGCGGCGCGCGCGAATCTCGATGTCGCTGGCTTGGCCTTCGGCTCCGCCAAGCGGCTGATGGATCATGACTTCGCTGTTCGGCAGCGCGTATCGTTTGCCCTTCGCGCCCGCGGTCAACAAGAAGGCTCCCATGGAAGCGGCCATGCCTACGCAGATCGTGGAAACGTCCGGCTTGATGTATTGCATTGTATCGTAGATGGCCATGCCGGCCGTAATGGAACCGCCAGGGCTGTTGATGTAAAGGGAAATGTCCTTCTCCGGATCTTCGGCGGCAAGGAACAGCATTTGCGCGATGATGGAGTTGGCGACTACGTCATTCACGCCGGAGCCAAGGAAGATAATGCGATCCTTCAGCAGGCGGGAGTAGATATCGTACGAGCGTTCCCCTCTGTTGCTTTGCTCAATTACCATAGGCACAAAATTCATTCTTAACCAATCCTCCTTAGTCGTTTGCGAAGCAAACGCATCTTCGTAAGCATGCACTCATCGATCGGTGAAACGGCATATCGAAATTTCGTATCCCTATCATACAGAATTCCAAACAAAAAGTCAAAGAAGGTCAAAAGAGTCTTTTTAGGCTTCGTGAGCCGCATGCTTGCGGTATTCGCGCATGCTGACGCCCATGCGGCTGCGGAAGACGCGGTTAAGCGATTTCCATTGCTCGTAGCCGACGAGGGGAGGCAGATCCATGATCGCCACTCGGCTGTCGCGGAGCAAGCCGCAGCATGCTTCGATGCGGATATCCTCCAGATGGCGGAGGAACGAACGCCCCGTCGCCGAGGCGAACAGGCGCGCGAGCTGCCGCTCGCCGATCCCCGCCGCATCCGCGACGACGGCGGCGGTCAGCGGCTCCGCGTATCGCGCCCGCATGAAGGCGAGCGCCTTGCGCAAGGGAGCCGCCTCCGCGGCGCGGCCCGCGGACGCCGCGGTTGCCGGACCGGTCGGCGATTCGCCGCCGACTCCGCCGGGGAACTCCGCGTGCCGGTAGATGGCCGCCAGCAGGCCAAGCGCGCCGCTCCATAATGAAAGCGAGTCGGCGCTGCCGTTGTAATCGGCATGCAGCTGTACGAACAGATTCCGGAGCTTATCCGATCGGTCGCGCACGTGCAGCCAAGCATGTGCGGCATCGAGTTTTGGCCGGGAGAGGTCCGTTTCTGCCGCATGAACGGCGAATGGATCGCCGTTCCCGAGCAAGTTGTCGGAGCTTGATACGTCTCCAGCCAGCCAAGAGAGGAACGCTGCGGCGTCCCGATCCTCCAGGAACGCGGACAGTCTGGATAAGGCATTCTTCCGGATGAGACCGTTCACGACCTTCAACCGTTCGATCTTGGATGCTTTGGATGCTTTGGAAGCGCGCGCGTCCGGCCGGAAAATATGGCGGGTGCCAACGGGGATGGCAAATAAATCGCCGCGCCGGGCTTGAACCGGCTCTCCGTTCAGGTAATGCGTCCCTCTTCCTTCGAGCACGAGGACCAATTCGACGAAGTCATGATCATGCTCGGCAAGCCACAAGCCTTCTACCGCTTCCTCGATATAAAGATCGGGATGGCGATCGAAAAAGATGTGTTCGGCATAATGTTCCAGCGGCGTTCGTTGCACCGTCATTCGTTGCTAACCTCCAGTCGGCGTTGGTGTCCGTAATCGGGTTATTGATGTCGGTAACGGGTATAAAACAATCTTTATGCCCATTTTACAATGAATCGTAAGCGATGTCATTCGCCAACTATCGGAGGGAGGACGTATCAATGATTGGAACGGCCAAACAGGCTCCATGGCAAGCCAAATGGATTTGGGGAGGCGAGGAGGAAAGCCCTCGCAACGAATGGAGATGGTTCCGGCATTCCTTCGAGTGCCCGGGTGACCTGCCGACGGACGCGGAAGCCACATTATGGATCACAGCGGATTCGCGTTATGAGGTATACGTTAACGGGGAGCGGCTCGGACGGGGTCCGGTGCGGTATTACCCGACGGATATATTTTACGACGGTTATTCGGTAGGTCACTTGCTGCGCCGGGGCGTCAAAAATACGATAGCCGTCATGGCGAATCACTTCGGCGTAACGAACTTCTATTACTTGCGCGGCAGGGGAGGACTGCTGGCCGAGCTCGGCGTAACGACGGGCGACGGAAAAGCGCTGACGTTAGCCGCCACGGGATCGAATTGGTTGACGACTGTGAACGAAGGGCATCATCGCGGCATCTCCCGCATGTCCTGCCAACAAGGGTTCGCGGAAAGAATCGATGCCGCCGTGTACGACGATAACTGGAAGGATGCGGCGTATGACGACGGGGATTGGGCGAAGTCGACGGTCCTTGGAGAGGTCGGCATGGAACCATGGATTCGGCTGCAGCCGCGCGACATCCCTTATTTGACCGAGGATCCCGTCTCTCCGCTCAGCGTATTGTCGTTGAACCGAGTTAAGCCGTACAAGCTGACGGCTTTTATCGACAACTATGCGTGGATGAAGCCGAAGGGCGAGGAGAACGCCGATCAGCTTTGCTACGCGGGAGCCTTTGCAACCAAGCTTACGCTGCGCGAAGAAGCGGAGGTCCGGATCGCGCTGGACGCGAGCGGCTTCGGCATCGGGGATGACGTCAGCGGGATGATTCGTGTGGGGGATCGGGTCTTGACGGAAGCCTGGCACGAAGCGCCGGTGACTTATTACGAGACGACGCTGCCCGCGGGCGAGCACTTGCTGCTGTATACGGCATACGGACCGGACCACGGCAGAATGAATCGGATCGGCGTGGACTGCGACAAGGAGATCTCCTGGTCCCAGCCGCTGGAGATCGGGGCGCCAAACCGATCGGGAGAGCCGCTTTCCCCATTTGCGGCTATCGGTCCGCACTATGCCTTCACGATCGTGGATTTCGAGGATCAGACGGCTCAATTCGAGGAATGGAAGGCGCAAAGCGCGATTTTTGCCAAGGCGATTGCCGAACATATCTCGCTGGAGGAGCTTGGAGCGAACGGCTTCCCGGCGGAGCCGATCCCGCATTTGTACGCCAATGACGAAGACGCGTTTATGCCTCAGTACGCCAAGAGCCTGTCGGAGCCGTGGGTTGTTCCTTCTTCGCTGCAGCAAGTCGTCCTCACATCTGCGGACGTCGGCTCCGTGCCGATATGCGAGAACGGGGATACCGAGTTTACGCTGGACTTCGGCAAGGAGTGGAGCGGGTATCTGCAGTTCGAGCTGGATGCGGAGCCCGGCGTCACGATCGACTGGTACGGCGTGGAGTATATCAAAGGGGACTATGTCCAGCACACGTACGGACTCGACAATACGCTTCGCTACATCACCCGGGAGGGCTATCAGCGCTATACGTCGCCCGTACGGCGAGGCTTCCGCTACTTGATCGTCACCGTTAGGGGGGCGGCGAAGCCGGTGCGCATCCACGGCGTTCGCGTGCTGCAGAGCAATTACCCGACGCCGGAGATCGGCTCCTTCAAGAGCTCGGACGCCAAGCTCGACGCCATCTGGGAGATGGCCAAACATACGACCAGGCTGTGCATGGAGGATACGTTCGTGGACTGTCCGGCTTACGAGCAGACCTTCTGGGTGGGAGACGCCCGCAACGAAGCGCTCGTCCATTATTATCTCTTCGGCGGAACGGATATCGTGAAGCGCTGCCTGAGGCTGGTGCCGGGATCGGCGTTCCAGACGCCGCTGTACGTGGACCAGGTGCCGAGCGGCTGGAAAAGCGTCATCCCGAACTGGACGTTCTTCTGGGCAGCGGCTTGCGCCGAATACGCGGAGCATGCCGGCGACCGGGAGTTCGCGGCGGAGATGCTTCCGAAGATCCTGTTCACGCTGCGCCACTACGCGGAGAAGCTGAACGCCGACGGCGTGCTGGAGATCAAAGGCTGGAACCTGCTCGACTGGGCGCCGATCGATCAGCCGGGCGACGGCGTCGTGACGCACCAGAACATGGTATTCGCGCAGGTGCTGCGACGGACCGCGGCATTGGCCGCGTACGCAGGCGTAGATGCCGAAGCGGATATTCGCTGGTGCGAGGAAACGGCCGCCAAGCTCGCCGAGGGGATTAACCGCCACCTATGGAGCGAGGAGCGCGGCGCCTACTTGGATTGCATCCACAAGGACGGACGGCGCTCCGACATCTTCAGCATGCAGACACAGGTCATGGCGGTTCTATCCGGCGTGGCGGAAGGGGAACGCAAGGACCGTTTGATCGGCTATTTATCCGAGGCGCCGGAAGGCTTCGTGCCGATCGGCAGCCCGTTCATGTCGTTCTTCTATTACGAGGCGCTGATGGGAGCGGGCGGAGACGTGACGAGCATGCTGAACGACATCCGCCATAACTACGGCTTCATGATCGACAATGGGGCGACGACTTGTTGGGAGATGTACGGCCACACGACGATGAACCGGGCGAATGTCAATGATTTGACGAGAAGCCACTGTCACGCCTGGTCGGCGGCGCCCGGCTACTTCCTGGGCGCGTTCGTGCTCGGCGTACGTTCGGGCGCTCCGGGCTGGAGCGCGATCGTCATCGAGCCTAAGGCCGGCGACCTGACGTGGGCCCGCGGAGCCGTGCCGCTGCCGGACGGCGGCAAAGTCGAGGTATCGTGGACGGCGAGCGCCGGCGCGATCGCGACGCTCGAGATCGTGGCGCCGGACGGCGTCGAGCTTGATATCCGGGTGCCGGAAGGCTGCGCGGTTTCGACCAGACGGCTGAAGTCGTTCCAATAAGAAGTTTTATATGCTCGGTCAGACGCGTTGTCTGATCGGGCTTTTTTTTGACGGAAAGGACGCGCGCAGGCGTTTCATCTCAAGCAACAAGGCATGAAATGGATAGGAAAGTCATGAAAATCTTCTATCCGCCCAGGCCCCGTCCCGAGCATACTGAAGTTGGGCAAGCGCTTTCATGTTCCGCGAAAAGCCAGAGGGGGAGGAGGGCGTGCAGGCAGATCAGGAAGGGCGGCCCGAATGCAGGAGTCCATACGAGGAGGGAACGAAATGATGAAGTGGAAGAGGTTACGGAGGGTCGCATTGGCCGCTCTGGCCGCAACGCTCGGCCTTGCGCTCGCTTATACGCCTAGCGCGCAGGCCGTATCGACCAAGATCGCGCTGACGGAAGGAATGGTCACGAACGAATCGGGGTTTGGCGACGCGGGGGATCTGGTAGACGAACAGACCGCCGCGGGCGATCCCAAGAACGGCACTGGCGGGGCTCCGTCCTCGAACTGGTTTCCCGGTTGGGGATCTTCGGTTTATCCGGCAAGCGCCTATATCGACCTGGGGCAATTATACGATCTGACGGATATTTACATCAGGGACATTAACGATATCGGCAATTTGACGATATCTACGGGGACGCCGGGCTCCTGGACGACGCTATTCACCGATTCGCTCGGCAATTACAACGAATGGAACGCGCATCCCGTCACGGTAACGACGAGGTACATCCGCGTGACGAGAGCGGGGCAAAGCGCAAACGTCGGCGAGATCGTCCTGTACGGCTCGCCGTCTGGATCCGGCGGAGGCGGCGATACGACGGCGCCCTCGGCGGTTTCC
>JAQSXN010000589.1 GCA_029256665.1 Paenibacillus sp. | reverse complement strand
TACGTGGAGCGTTACGCTTGGTTTGACGACAACTGCTCCAACGATCAGGGCTGCGCTTACACGACTCTGTATGATGCGAACGACAACTTGACGGCGCTGGGCACGACCTATCAATCGCTGTCCAAGAAGCCGCTCTTCCGCTTCGGCTGGACGGCGACGGCGAACACCTCGTACGGAGATCCGCTCTCGGGCATGTTCGACAACAATCCGTCGACCCGCTGGAGCACGGGTCAAGCGCAGTCGCCATCGGCAGGCCATTATTTTACCGTCGATATGACGGGCTCGCGCGCCTTCAGCCGGATCACGCTGGACGCGAACGGCAGCGGGGATTACGCCAGAGGCTACCAGGTGTTCGTCTCGGACAACGGGGTGAATTGGGGCAGCGCGATCGCGAGCGGAGCAGGCGCAAGTTCGCTCATCACGATCGACTTCCCGCAGGTGACCGCTCGTTATGTCAAAGTCGTGCAGACCGGAACCGCTTCGGCGAATTATTGGTCCGTCCACGAATTTAATGCTTACAACTAAGTGGCGAGGCTGGGTTCAAGGCCGGAAATATAAGGGTCAATCCGCAGGCTGAACCAATCCAATCGTAATTAGGGGGAAAAACATGACTGGGTGGACGAAGAGAATAAGAAGAACCGCGTGGAAATGGATGATCGTATTGGCGTTGCTGACGCCGACTGGCCCGTTCGCGGCGGATGGGCGGGCGGTCGCGGCTGCCGTAACCCATCCATCGGAAGCGATGTCGGCGCCGATGTCGGAATCGATGGAGATTGAGCTCGACAGGACGGGATGGGTGGCTACCGCCTATCGTACATCGTTGCAAGGAAACGTTCCCGCGAACGCTATTGACGGAAACGCCGGAACAAGATGGGCTAACGAGGAAGCGCAGCTTCCGACAGGAGACCAATGGTTTCAAATCGATTTGGGCGAGTCCAAAGCATTCAACAAATTAACGATGGATGCGGGCTCCGATTATCCAAGAGGTTATGAGGTTCAAGTATCGACAGACGGTGCGGTATGGCAGAACATATTCGCTGGCGCGGGCTCCTCGTCGACTATGACGGCGAGCTTCGAGGAGCAGAATGCCCGTTATATCCGCATCGTCCAGACCGGAACGGCGGCGACCAGCTGGTGGTCCATTAACGAAATCAAAGTGTTCGGCGCCGTATCCAGCGAGGAGGCTGGGGTAACTGGCGTAAGCCTGGACGCCTCCGAAGCTAACCTTCTCGAAAGAGAGAATAAAACGTTAACCGCCGTCGTATCTCCTGCCCATGCCAATAAAAAGAATGTGGCATGGACGACGAGCTCACCCGAAGTAGCGGTCGTGGACAACGAGGGCCGTGTCGTTGCGGTAGGCGAAGGCGAGGCGACCATTACGGCAACAACGGAGGATGGCGGCTTCACGGACTCCGCTCTGATTACCGTCCTTGCAAGATCCGACGTGCCGACCGGCACGATAAGCAAGAAGAAAGGAATCGCTTCGTCGAAATATTTGCCGCTGGATCCGGTTTCGACGAACAATGCCGACAAGCGCCCCATAGCTCCGGATCGGCTAGAGAGCCTTGATGTGAGCTGGGCGTACAATTGGTCAACCGATTACAATTTCTCGAACGAAGCAGAGGCGGACTTTGATTTTGTTCCGATGATCTGGGGGCCGGGAGCCATCTCGGATGATAAGATCCATGAACTCAAGCAAGGAAAGCTGGATGGAAAGTATACGCATCTTCTCGGATTCAATGAACCCGAGCTGGCGGAGCAGTCGTCGACGACGGTGGAGGATGCCATTCATTGGTGGCCAAGACTGATGGAAACCGGACTGAGGCTGGGGAGTCCGTCCGTGGCTTATCCCGGAGACGGAAGCCTGGATGCCTACGGCATCTATTGGCTAAGAGATTTTATGCAAGAAGCGGAGGCAAGGAATTATCCGGTCGATTTCATAACCCTGCATTTCTATCAAGACTTTACCCATCCCGATGCGGTGGAGCAATTGGAGAATACGCTTATTGACTTGTATGAAGAGTACCAAAAGCCAATCTGGATCACAGAGATCGGCTCGATCGTATTCGGCAAGCCGCGATATGAGCCAACGGAGCTGGCGGCTAACGAATACATGAGGGAAGTCATCCCGATGCTGGAAAGTTTGCCTTTCATCGAGCGGTATTCGTGGTTCGTGGACAGCTGCGCGCATGAGGCGGCATGTCGATATACCAATCTCTATGATATCGATGACCAAATTACCCGCATGGGCGAAATCTATACGGCAGCCGACGGCACGACCGCTATTCCCGTCAGCGGCGTGACGCTCGAGCCTCCTGCAGAGACGGTGAAGGTCGGCTCGACGGTCTCGTTCATTCACGAGATCCAGCCGGCTGGCGCGGCGAATTACAATGTCGTTTGGAGCTCCAGCAACGAGGCAGTGGCAACGGTCAGTCCCGCCGGAGAAGTGACGGGCATCGCAGAAGGATCTTCGGTCATTACGGTAACGACGGAAGATGGAGGATTCACCGCGACAAGCGAAATCATCGTTACGCCTTCCATCGAAGTACCCTACCGGGAAGTGCCTGCTGTGACCGGCAAGCTGTTCTATGGAGATTTTGTATGGGGCGAATGGTACTTCCAGTGGAACGAAGACAAGGCAAGAGATTTGTCCGAAGGTGTGGTGAAATCAACAGGAGCTGATTCTGCGCTCTCGACCGGGCAGGTTTATACTCATGGCGACGTTGCGATGATCGGCTTCGATCAAGAAGTCACCTTTGATAAGATCGAATTGAAATCAGCGGCCAATGGCCAGATGCCTTACAGGATCAAGGGTGAATATTCCGCGCATCCTTTGCCGCAGCCGATGAATATCCCTGCGTCCCCCGTTCTCATTCATGAATGGACCGACTACAGCACGGCTGGCGATACCATTACGATCGAATTGGACGAACCGATAACAGCGCGTTCCATTTGGTTCCAGGCTCTAACAGACGGCGCGAATTCGGAACCGGGCGCTGCGATCTGGTCCGTTTCGGAGGTTCGTTTATTCCAAGAAATAAAAGACAATGTGCCAACTCCGTCCCCGGTTAAGGACTTGACTATCGATGAAGCTAATGATGT
>JAQSXN010000020.1 GCA_029256665.1 Paenibacillus sp. | reverse complement strand
CTAATGGATGTTTCGCCCGTTGCATGCTTTACCACATTGCTCATTATATTCTCCAATACCCGTTTGACCGCCGATTCATCGGCATGGATGATTATAGCTTCATCGGTCACGCGCAGCTTCGGCTCCAGTCGCCTCTCGCTTAATCGATCGTAGAAACCGGTCATTACTTCCCACAACAACGAATTCAATTGAAGCGGTTCGGCTTTAAGGCGATAATCCGTAGATTGCACGGTCGACAACTCAAAGAAATCATGTAGCAACCCATGCAAACGTTTTGTTGTAGCGTAAGCAATGGAGATATACTCCTTCCGTTTCTCGACGGAAACATGATTCGCTTTCAACAGTTGAATGTATCCCATGATGGACGTTAGAGGCGTTCTCAAATCATGAGACATATTAGCGATCGCCTGTCTCAATTCCCGGTCATTTCGTATTTTGTCCCTATTCGACTGTATGGCTAGATCGATTAATTGATTGATATCCCCCGCAAGATTTTCGAGATCCTTATCCATCAAAGCAATATCGATTTTCTTGCCGGTCAAGCCCTGATGAAATCGTTTCATCTGGTTAGATAGTCTTCTCAATTCCTTCTTCATAAACGCGAGTCGAAGGAGAAGAATTAGGACCAGCAAGACTAAAGCGATCACTGCATAGATCATTCATTCTCCCCCTTATCCTTCGACTATTTCATTTCTTTCCTCCGGAACACTGTATTTCCGCAGAATATCAAGAGTAGCAGCGAGCACAAAGCAACCAGCAACGATTGTTTAACATCGGAAGGGGACATCGTGAAGTTCCAGGCGGCGGTAATATGGTGGAATATCGAATACGGATACAAAGTCTCCACAAATCCAGGCAGCGGCCGCATGACATCCGCCACGGATATCAATAACGCGATTACAATCGAAATAATGATCGTTTTCCCGCTATCTTCAACAAGCAGCGCAATGAGCATCAATAGGGCAACGAATCCCATTAAGTGAAGGACGAACAGGCCCATCGATCTAGCAAAATAGCCCAAAGCCGCCGTGTCGGTCAGTGCCCCGAATCCGAATAATAGCTTCCCGCCAATGATGACAAAAAGCGGACATACCACAGTGAGAAAAACGGAGCCCAGCATAAAGGCAAGCAGCTTGGTTAAAAAAATATGGCTTCTTCGGTTTCCGCTCATCACGAGGTTTTTTACTACGCCCATCGTAAAATCATTCGCGACAAAAAATCCAGCAAGCGTACTTAAAAATAACATAAAGAACATGGGAACTACGGCAATTGTAAGCGAGGAGAATAGCTCCAGTCCCGCTTGTTCAAAGCTGTTACTCAACTGCCACCAACCGACGGTTACCAGGTAGTGCAGGAGAGCGAAAACTATCGTCGCGATAATGGTCAGTGTCCAGAACATCCTGTTCTTGCCGAGCTTGAACAACTCCGCGCGAAATAGATTGATCATGCTCCTGCCCTCCCGACGAGTTTGGTGAAATAACTTTCCAAATCCTCGCCCCCAGGCGCAAAATACTCGATAACCAAGCCGCTGCCGGTCAATGCCTTGGATACCCTGCTCACATCGTCAAGGAGACTATACAGCTTGATCGTGCCATCCTGAAGCACCTCGTAATCCCTGGTTTCTAATTCCATCTCTAGCACAGTTGCAGCCTTGCTTGCATCGTCTACTCGAATACGAAGATGCTGTTTGCACTTCGCGTTTAATTGTTCATGCGATAGTTGCTCCAATAACTTGCCTTTATGGATGATGCCGTACGTAGTCGCTAACTGGCGAAGCTCGCTCAGAATGTGGCTGGAAATCAGAATCGTTAGTCCCTTCTCGCGATTCAGCCTCTTGATCAGTTCTCTAAGCTGGGCAATCCCCATGGGGTCAAGACCATTCGTCGGTTCATCCAATATGAGCAGCTCCGGATCGCCTAATAAAGCGATGGCTAAGCCCAATCGTTGTTTCATGCCGAGAGAGAAGTTTTTCGTTTTCTTGTTTCCCGTATTCTGAAGCCCGACAAGCTCAAGCGTCTTCGAAATACAAGATTTCCCCGGAATGCCTCTCTGCAATCGGTGCACTTCCAGATTATCGCGCGCGGTCATATCAGGAAATAAAGCAGGACTTTCAATGATCGCCCCTAAGCGCTTTCTTGCTTCAATTAGACCCGCTTCGCTGCTTTCGCCGAACAGGCTGACCGTGCCGCTAGTCGGACGGGCGAGGGAAGTCGCTACACGCAGCAACGTGCTTTTCCCTGCTCCGTTCTGCCCGATAAATCCGTATATATCTCCCTTTCTAATTGTTACATTCACATGGTCGAGGGCCAGTTGATCCTTATACTTCTTCGTTAAATCGAGTGTGGTTAGGACAGCGTCATCCATCTTAGGATTCACCCCCTCTTACTCGATAATAAATTCGCAGCCCGGTTACTACTACCGCATATAGGAGGATCGCCGCCAACAATATCGCCAAAGCCGGCCATAAACTAAACACGTCTCGGGTTACCGCGGTATTGCCCTGCAAGGTTGGAACAATAAAGAATAACCAGCCAATTGCTGCAATGGGAATCAACTGCGGGATCAATCGAAGCGAATATCTCAATCCGGAAAATTGATTCCGCTTATAAGACCATTTCTTACTACGCATAATTCCCAAGGTTCCCAAGCCTACATACAACAAGGTCAGCGCCCCAATGGATAAGTCAATAATCGTTGGTACAGGCGCTTTAATCGCGGGGGCTTGTCCCTCGGTCAATTCAATAATGCCCGAGCTAATCTCATAGGCGTGTTCGAAGGTGGGGGTGAAGCTATTGAGCAATACCGCCACGGCATAGCCGCTGCTCGGTATAATGTCCTGCTGAGCCTGAAAGCCCGTCACCGATCCGCTGTGCGATATTCGCTGCGGCTTAACATGTGAAGCGCTAAGCGACCAACCAAGTCCGTAATGATCAATTCCATGTTGCGGCGTATAAGATTCTTCCAATAGGGATGGAGATAACAATCGGTCTCCGGATGAGCTTAGACCATCGCCAGTATGCATAGAGAGCCACTCGCCCATGTCGGAAGCAGTAGTAACGATTCCTCCGGAACCACCGAACATTTTTTCAAGCTCCGGTACAGGTATAGCCGTACCGTAAGCCGTTACGTATCCTTGGGGCATTAATGGGATCGCTTCATTAGTGCTAATTGGAGAAAGCGTGTCGTCCATTCCGAGTGGAGTGAACAACTTCCTGTCCAAATACCGTGCGAACTTCTCCCCGCTCGCTTCCTCTACTAATCGAGCCAAAATCCAATAATTCGCATTGCTATATGCATACCGATCTCCGGGATTCGATTGGAGCCGCCAATCGTGAAGCCGATTGACGCCTTCTTCCAAAGTATCTGCTTTTGCCACAATGGTCGGGTTGGGAATTCCGGATGTATGGCTCATCAGATGCCGAAGAGTTATCTGCCGCAATCTCGGGTCTTCCATCTTTAATTCGGGTAAATATCGGACTACGGGGTCGTCAAGATTCATTTTCCCTTCGTCCACAAGTTGCAATACCGCGAAAGCGGTAAATGATTTGGATACCGAAGCAATCCTCATGCGCGAGTTTTCGGTTAGCGGTTTCCCTTCGGAGTCATGCCCATACCCTGCTTCGTGGATAATCTCTCCGTCCTTAACGACCGCTATGGAGGCGCCAGGCAAACCATTACGCTTGATATAGGCTTCGACATATTGATCAATCGCTTCTTTTTCTATTGCAGGCGCGGCTTGGGCAATTGGAGAAAGGGAGCGTGCGGTGGATAATAACGCAATCAACAAAACCACAATACCTATTTTTTTATTCATCTCATCTTCTCCTATCTGATCGGATAACACCATAGTAAGCATGAGATCATAATAGAAGCTTAACCCAAACCTTAATCAAACATTAATTCGTTATTTCAATCGATATCCCATACCCCATATGGTCTCTATGTATTCTTCTTCCGGATTTGCCTGTGCCAGCTTTTTTCTAATGTG
Source organism: Paenibacillus sp. (assembly GCA_029256665.1). Taxonomy (GTDB): domain Bacteria; phylum Bacillota; class Bacilli; order Paenibacillales; family Paenibacillaceae; genus Pristimantibacillus. The sequence goes on along the minus strand of JAQSXN010000020.1, from coordinate 10,418 downwards.
GCTAATATAAACGTTAATCATGTTATCATCGCCTAAGTACGCCTCTCCCCATACCGTTTCGAATAAATTCGCTTTTGAAAATATTTTTTTCGGATATGACATAAAGAGCTCCAGCAAGGCGAATTCCCTCGCGGTCAATATCAATTCAGAGCCATTAACCGACACCGCTTTTGTGTCCGAGTTCAGATGAATGCCTTTGTATGTCATTTGCCGAACGGAATCTTTAGCAACGGTACGTCTATATCTTCTTAGATGGGCGTCTATTCTGGCGGAAACTTCTTCAATGTCAAAGGGCTTCGTAATAAAGTCGTCGGCGCCCAGGCGCAAACTCGACACTTTCGTTTGTTGTTCCCCTTTGGCGGATATAATGATTACGGGAAGCTGGCGGTCTTCGCCTAGCTGTCGCAGAATGTCTTCGCCGCTAAGACCGGGAAGCATCAAATCCAGCAGCATCATACTCCACTCCTGCTCCCGCGCCATATACAGCAGAGCTTCCGTCCCCGAATAGGCGGGTTGCGGATCATATCCCATGCCTATAATAATTTCGCACAATAATTGATTGATTTCATTGTCATCCTCGACGACCAGAATGTTTATTCGGCGATCATCCAATTCCTCCACCCCGCTTGTTCGTTTCATGGTTCGCACTCATCCAAAAATAAAGGTTCAACGTATTGCATACCTTTCTTTGTGACCAGCCATTACTGGCCGCACGCGCCAATAAGAAGGGCGATTCTCCCTCTCAATACAACAGCCGCCACAAATAGAAGGTCGCGTACGCCTCCCAGCCTGCCCAGCCTGCGGACATCTCCACCAGCTCCGGCTTCGTCGGCTTGCGCCCCAGTCCCGTCTGCAGCTTGATCGCGTTATGAAGGCCGACGTCGTCGATCGGAAACGCGTCAGGCATGCGCAAGCAGCGCATCAGCACGTAGTTGGCCGTCCACGGCCCGATGCCGCGCCGGCTGACAAGCAGTCGTTCCGCATCCTTGAGACCGCCGGCAGCCAGCAGCCGCTTCCTGCTCAACTCTCCGGAGGAGATAGCCGCCGCCGTGTCGATCAAATATTCGCTCTTGCGGGCCGTCATGCGCAGCGGATCAAGCTCTTCCACCGTCAGCCCCGCGATTGTCTCGGGCTCCGGGAACAGCCAATAGGTCTCGCCATTATAGGCGATCGGGCGGCCGTACCGTTCGACGAGTCTGCGCTTGAGCGTATAGGCAAACGCCAGATTGATTTGCTGGCCGATAATGCCCCAGCTAAGAGCCTCGAACAAGTCCGGGATGCCCAGCAGACGCAAACCAAAAAATTGGCGGGACGGCTCCCGCAGGAGGGGATCTCCATCGGCCATCCGATAAAACGGCGAAAGATCGAGCTCCAAATCAAACCATTCGCGCACGTAAGCGACGGCGGCGTTCGTTAACGAGTTGCCAGCGTGCGCGGAAGCGACGGCGTTCGTTAACGAGTTGCCAGCATGCGCGGATCCCGCCTCATTGTCGGACATTATCCGATTTCGGCTCCCTGCCTCCATGCCCCGAGCATGAACGATACTCCCCGATCGTCCAGCTCCATCCTTTAGCGGCACCGCTTCCGTCATCCTCTCGAGCAGCAGCTCGCCGCCTTCCCCCTCGCTTACCCGCCAGACGGCTGCGCGCATGCCATCCGTTAACGCTTTGTACACAGCCCCGTCATCCGTCCTGAACAAACATTCGTTGCTCGAACGCTGCAGATAAGCCAGATTGCGGGCAAAATCAAACGGCTTCGGCACCGGCAGCCGCACTTGTTCCAACGCCTCTTGCATCCCATCTGCTCCTTCCTTGCAGTCACACCTTGATCTCTTCATTGTTGCACGTTATCGATTTCGTAATGCTGCTATTTCATCAATCGTATAACGGAACAACCGCCGGGAAGCATGCGGGATGCTTGCGCCGGCGGCTGCGATGATAGCCGATATTATTCGTTGTCGTTTTTCTTTGCAAGCAGCAGCAATACCGTGATCAGCGTAAAGCCGACAAGCGCGAGGAACGGAATCGTAATGAAGCCGAGCCAGTTGATCCATTCCGTCGTGCAAGGCACGCCGTTCGTGCAAGGACGAACCTTCTCGAAGCCCGGAATTTTCTCCATCATGTAATGGAAGGTCGATACGCACATGCCGATAATGGACAACGGCAGCACGTACTTCCGGATCTTGAAGTCGTCATTAAACGCCGCGATGCCGAGAATAATGCTGAGCGGATACATCAGTATGCGCTGGAACCAGCAGAGATCGCATGGAATATACTCGCGAATCTCGCTGAAATACAAGCTGCCGAGCGTCGCGACGACCGCGACGATCCAGGCGAGGTTTAACGCGTTCCGCCTTAACAACATAGACTCACCCCTACTCCAGGCTCGCTTCGATTGCCGCTTTAATCGCCGCGTAATCTAGCGGATCTGCGATTTTTGTCTCGTTGATCATGATGGTAGGCGTTAGGGTTACATTAAAATCCTGATACAGCTGCTTGTCCAGCTGGAATTGTTCCTTCATCTCATCGGAGTTCATGCTCGTCCGCAAGGCGGCTTCGTCCAAGTCCGGGATGACGGATTTGGCCACTTCCACCGCTTTGTCCTCCGTCAGCCAATTATTGTCGTGTTCGGCAGTCGGCTGCGCGGCGAATAACGCCTTGTGGAAATCCCAGAACTTGTCGGGATGCGACTTGAAGATCGATTCGCTTGCCAATGCGCCGGTAACGGACGGTTGTGCATGGAAATCGACGTTAACATAGGAGAAAGTCGCTTTCCCCGTGTCGACGAATTCCTTCTGCAGCTGCGGCCAAATCGTCTCGCCCCAATACATGCAGGTTGGGCACATATAATCGCCGAATTCCACGATGGATACCTTGGCGTTCGCATCCCCAAGCACCGGCTGCGATTCCGTCGACGGAGCGCTGGCGAAATGATCGTTCTGCCCTTCTTCCTTCTTCTGAACTTGATTGATAACAACGAGCAAAACAATGATCAGAACGATAATTGCCGTATACAATACGAAATTACGCGATCCTTTGCCTTTCTTATTGCGACTTGCTTGTGCAACCATTCTTTATTCACCTCGTTTGGTTTATGTCATTTAGCGTACCATAACGGAAGAACATCCTCCATAACCCGCAAGAGGAAAATGGTACAAATTTTTAACGTTTGTTATGAAAGTAACTTTAACTATGTATGCGCGATTGACAAAACAAGCTTTTTAAGAATAGCACATGACGGGTTCCAACGCGCAAACCGCGCGTCTCGGGCACTGCAACCCGAAAAAATCGGGTTCCAGCGCGCAAACTGCGCTCCCCAGGCACGTTAACAAAAAAGCCTTCAACCCTCACTTTACGTGAGGGTCGAAGGCTTTTTGACCAACGGATGAAATGAATTACTCCGCCGCAAGCGAGCTCAAGTAACGGAAGCTCATCGCCAGGCTCTCGAACGGATCGCGTAGGCATACGTCCTGCTCCACGACGTACCACTCCACGCCGATCTCGCGGCAAGCGTCGATAATGGCCGGAAAATTGAGGTTGCCTTCGCCAATCTCGGCAAACACTTGCTTATTGTCGACGATCGCCATATCCTTCAGATGAACGACGCGCATGCGGCCGTCTACCTCGCGAACCGCTTCGACCGGGCTCGCTCCGCCGGCTTGCACCCAATACATGTCCAGCTCGAAGTGCACCGCGTCCTTGTCGCTTTCGCCTTGCAGAATGCTCATGCCGGTGCGTCCTTCATACTTCGTGTATTCAAAGTGATGGTTGTGATAAATAAATTGCAGGTCATGCTCGGCCAGCTTGCGGCCGATGTCGCTTGCGATGCCCGCGAATTCGGCGTAACCTTCGCCGCCCGCATTGCGGAACGACTCCGGAATGGCGCCGAGTCCCACGTATTTGCAGTTCCACAGCTTATGCTTCGCGATAGTGGCTTCGAGATCCGTCGTCAATGCGTCATAGCCGACATGCGTCGCGCAGATCGCAAGGCCGTATTCGTCGGCGATCGCTTTCACGATTTGGGGATCGATCGGGCCAACGCCGGACACTTGAACGGCTTCGTATCCGATTTCTTTGACCTTGCGCAGAGATTCGCGTAGTCCCGCCTCGTCCTTGCAAAACTCCCTGAGTGTGTATAACTGGGCTGCTATCATCGATTTTTTCATTTCAGCTCGCCGCCTTCTCATCGTTAATGGGTAGGACTAACCTGTATAAGATGAGTATACGATTGTGCGCGAGCTCCTGCTTGCCTGGTATTAACGAGTGTGACGTTCCCGTTTAACTCTGGTTGACCTATTGGGAGGCTTAGGCTACAGCAGTTTCGCTTCCAACTCCTCGATCTTGGCGCACAGCTCCTGATGCCATTCGGCATCCCCCGTCGTATACGCGACGAACGCGACCGACTTAAGCGAATCCAGATTGGACACCAGATCGTAGTTCACCTTCATGCAATGCTCGAGCTCCCTCTTCTCCAGCGGAGACAACATGTGATAACCTCCGATCGCTCTGGCTTTGAGCGTAAGCTCCGCCATGCGTCGATGCGCGGGATGAATGCCTACCATACAATGCCCTCCTTCAATGTCTATGGACTGGAATGGATGTAGCGTGGTCTTATCAGCATGTCCGGGAGGGGGCGCTCTCAAACCCTTGTTAGGGCAACTTGCAGCTCTCATTCTCTCATTTTTTTGTAAGATTATTTACTAACGGTCTATTCATTTGCTATTTTCTTCACCAAATAAGCGCGGCTCCCAATCTTCGTTTGGGAGCCGCGCTTCTTATCCTTAATATAGGTTAGCTATGGAAATCCGTTCCGTCGGTTACCGCCTTGACGTAGCCGCTCCGGACGACGAAGTCGCCGAAATGTTCGCCATGCGCGCGATCCGATGCGAAGTGCTGCAACATCGGCGTCAGCGTATCGACGATTTCGTTCTCTCCGATGTTTTCGCGGTACAGCTTGCTCAGACGGTCGCCGGAGAAGCTGGCGCCGAGATACATGTTGTATTTGCCCGGAGACTTGCCGATAAACGATACTTCGCCAAGCGCCGGACGGCCGCAGCCGTTCGGACAGCCCGTCATCCGGATGTTGATTTCCTCGTCGCGAAGTCCAGCTTCGTTAAGCGCGGGCTCCAACTTCTCGATTAGAGAAGGCAGGTAACGCTCCGCTTCCGCCATTGCGAGTCCGCAGGTCGGCAACGCCACGCAAGAGATCGAGCTGCGGCGCATCGCGACCAGCTCGGAGCCGTCCGTGATGCCGTATTGTTCCATCAGCGCCGTGATCTTCTTCTTGTCCTTTGCCGCAATGTTGCCGATGATGAGGTTCTGGTTCGCCGTCAGACGGAAGTCGCCCGAATGGATCTTGGCGATTTCGCGAAGGCCGGTCATCAGCTTGCTCTTTTCGGTATCGATAATGCGTCCGCTGTTGACGTAGATCGTGAAGTTCCACTTGCCGTTTTTGTTTTTGTTCCAGCCGTAACGATCGCCATTGGAATCAAAGTGGAACGGACGCGCCGGCGCCAGCTCCCAGCCTAAACGCTCGTGGAGTTCGCCAACGAACCAGTCTAGGCCGTGGCGGTCGACCGTATATTTGAACCGCGCGTACTTGCGCACGGAACGGTTGCCGTAATCGCGCTGAATCGTAATCGTCTTCTCCGCCACGTCCAGAATTTGATCCGGCGTACAGAAGCCGATGACGCGGCCTAGCTGCGGATACGTATTGGTATCGCCGTGGGTCATGCCCATGCCGCCGCCTACGATGACGTTAAAGCCTAGCAGCTTGCCCTTCTCCATGACGGCGATGTAACCCAAATCCTGCGAATACACGTCGACGTCGTTGGAAGGCGGCACCGCAATGCCGATCTTGAACTTACGCGGCAGATAAACCGGGCCGTACATCGGTTCCACGGCGTTGCCCGCGAGGCCCGACTCCGCCTTAGGCTTCTCGCCTGTATCCACTTTCTCGCCGTCCAGCCAAATCTCGTGATAGGCCGGCGTCTTAGGCGCCAGATGCGTCGTCAGACGCTCGGACCACATGTGGACCTCGCTATGAACCTCGGATTGCTCCGGATTCGGCGTACACATGACGTTGCGGTTTACGTCGCCGCAAGCCGCGAGCGTCGTGAGCATCACGTCGTTGATCTGGCGGATCGTCTGCTTCAGGTTCCACTTCAGCACGCCGTGCAATTGGAACGCCTGTCTAGTCGTCAGGCGAATGCTGCCGCTTCCGTACTTCTGCGCCAGCTTGTCGATCTCCAGCCACTGCTCGGGAGTCGACACGCCGCCCGGCGTCACGACGCGAAGCATGAATTGGTACGAGGGCTCCAGCTTCTGCTTCTGGCGTTCGTTGCGCACGTCGCGGTCGTCCTGCATATAGCTGCCGTGGAATTTCATCAGACGGTTGTCGAGCTCGGTCATCCCGCCCGTAATCCGGTTGGCCAGCGTTTCGACCAACGATCCGCGCAAATAGTTGCTTTCAATCTTAAGCTGCTCGACATCGCTCGGAGGTCCGCCGATCGGCTGTACTTTCTGTTTCGTCACTGCTGTCCGCTCCTTCCTTATCTCCTAATAAACGTCGCGTTGATAACGCCCATTTGCTTGCAGATCGGCTACGTATGCAGCGGCAGCCTCGCCGCTTAATCCGCCTTGCTTCTCGACGATAGAAAGCAGCGCCGCATGAACGTCATGCGCCATATGTTTCTCGTCGCCGCACACGTATACGTGCGCGCCTTCTTGAAGCCATGCGTAAAGCTCCGCGCCCTGCTCCAGCATTCTGTGCTGTACGTATACCTTCTCCTCGGAATCGCGGGAGAACGCCACGTCCAGCTTCGTCAGCACGCCGTCCTTCAGCATCCGCTGCCAGTCCGTCTGGTAGAGGAAGTCCGTCACGAAGTGGCGATCGCCGTAGAATAGCCATGTTTTGCCTTCCGATCCAAGCTCCTCGCGCTCCTCCAGGAATGCGCGGAACGGAGCGACGCCCGTGCCGGGACCGATCATGATGACCGGCGTTTCCGGATTGGCGGGAAGCTTGAAGTTGGGATTGTTCTGGATGAAGATCGGGAGCGTGTCGCCCGCCTCCAAACGTTCGGATACTTGCACGGAGCATACTCCGCCTCGTTGCCGTCCATGTGCTTCATACTCGACCTTGCGAATGGTGACGTGCACTTCGTCCGGATTCGCTTTGTTGCTGCTTGCGATGGAATACAGGCGCGGCGGCAGCTTGCGAAGGATGGACACGAGATCCGCCGCCGTCAGCTTCCAAGGACCGAAATCCTGAAGCAGATCCAGCAGATCGCGGCCGTTCGCATACGCCTTGAACGCTTCCTTATTATCCGGCAATACCAGCTCGGCCAGCTTGCCGTTCTCCGAGAAAGCAGCGGCCTTCTCCAGCAACGGACGAGTCAGAACCGTGATCTCGAACTGGCGAAGCAACGCTCCGCGCAACTGCCCGTCTTCTCCGTCCTTGCCCGCGACGACGTTCTCGCTGCCGTTCCACTTCATCTCGGCGATTATGGCGTCGACTAGCGCGGGATCGTTCTCCGGATAGATGCCGACGCAATCGCCCGGGTCGTACGTTAGGCCGGAGCCTTCCAGCGAGATCTCCAGATGGCGGGTTTCGCGGTCGGACCCGCGGCCGTTCAAGTTAATGGTCGTAAGCACTTCCGCTTTGAACGGATTGGAACGCGAATATTCCGACTCCGCTGCGGAAGCGGCCGATGCTCCGGCCGGAGCGGTCGATGCCGCAGCAGCGGCCGTAGCTGCGGGCGCTTCCGATACGGCGCCTACAACGCTTGCCAGCCACTGCGTTGCCGGTCCGTCGAAGTCGACGTCGCAATCGACGCGCGGCGCGATGCGTTCCGCGCCAAGCTCGGCAAGACGGTTGTCGAAATCTTGTCCCGTCTTGCAGAAGAATTCGTAGGACGTGTCGCCCAGCGCCAGCACGGAGAACTTGATGCCGTCCAGCTTAGGCGCGCGCTTGCCATGCAGAAACTCGTGGAACGTGAGCGCGTTGTCCGGCGGATCGCCTTCTCCGTGCGTGCTCGCCACGATGAACAGATATGGCGATTTCTTGAGGCCGTTCGTCTTGAACGCGTTCATCGCCGATAGCGTTACCTCGAAGCCCTTCTCCTTGAGCTGGGCGGCAAGCTTGCCCGCCAGGCGCTGCGAATTGCCCGTCTGCGAGCCGAATAGAATGGTCGCCTCGCGCGGCAAGGCAGGCGCTGCCGGCTCTGCCGTCGCCTCGTCTGGAAGCGCTGTCGCGACCGCAACGGGCGATTGCTCTTGCAGCGCTACCGCCGATTCCGCGGAAGCCGCGCCCGTACGGTAGAAAGTCGTGTATCCGTTAAGCCACTGAATCTGGGTATCCGTCAAAGTCGGCAACAGCTTGTTAAGCAGCTCGACCTGCGTTTCGTTGAACGGACTGTTCGTCACCTTAAGTTGCAACTTCATCCACCTCGCATCGAATCTGTGCACTTCAATTCCAAGTTTCCAAGTATGAATTTAACCTGTTCTAAAATTATCATAGACGCCAGTTTCGGTCAATGAAATTGACGAATTCTGTCTATAAGAAATATTGAATTCATAAGTGAGCTTTTCTTATGATTGAATTCCCTGTTCCGGCGCGGCCCGGCCGCTCTCCGCGCGCCCGTTCGGCCTCGATGCCGGCTCGCCTGCCGCAAGCACCGGAATCGCATAGCCCGACGCGATCAGATAGACCCATTGCAGCCAAAAAAAAGCCGTTTCGCCGCATGATCGGGGGATCATGGCGAAACGGCTTTTTGCGCGCGCAGGCATTGCTACTTCTTGGCCGCCAGCCAGCTTGTAAGCGAATCGATCTCCGCATCCGTCAACTGGTCTTTAAAGGCCGGCATCCCGCCGCCTCCGTTCGCGATTTTGTCGTGAATCTGCTCCGCGGTCATCTCGCCGCCGACCTTCTGCAGGTTCGGACCCGCGCCGCCCGCAAGATCAGCCGCGTGACAGCCGATGCAGCTGTTCTTATAGAGCGCTTCGGCAGCAGCCGCGTCGACCGCGCCTCCGTTGCCCGCATTGTTTCCGCCGCCGTTATTCGCCGTGCCGCCATTGCCAGCGCCGTTGTTCGCGCCATTATTGGCATTCCCTCCGCATGCAGCCAAGCTGAAAACGAGAGCCAAACCTGCCAATCCGAGCGTCCATTTGTTCCGACTCTTCACTCGCATACACCTCATTTTTCGAAAGAATATGGTTACTTTTCCCGTTCGCGGCATCGAATATACGTGCCGCGGTACGCATAAGGCGAACTCTAAAGACGCAATCTATAAGGAATGACATGGTAAAAGAGGTGATCCCTTGGAGATGCAGGAGGACTTCGTGAACCATCTCTCCGAGCTTAGAAAGCGGCTAATCCTCGTCGTCGGCTGGTTCTTCGTCACGATGTGCGCGGGACTATACTTGTCCCCCCGCATCCTGCGATACATCAAATCCAACAACGTCTCGTCGGCCGTCGAATGGAACGTGTTCTCGTTCACGGACGGACTATTCATCTATCTCCGGTGCGCGTTTCTATTCGCCATTCTGTTCACGCTGCCGCTCTTGCTCTATCAGACTTGGGCGTTCGTGCGGCCGGGGCTTACCGACCGCGAGGCTAAGGGCACGCTCGCTTACGTCCCCGCTTCGTTCGCCTTGTTTCTGGGCGGGGTGTCGTTCAGCTACTTCCTCGTGTTCCCCATGATGATGCGGTTCATGATGCAGATGAACCACACCGTAGGCGCCGTGGAGACGTACGGCATCGATAGATATTTTGTGTTCATGTTCAGCGTCGTGTTTCCCCTTGGCGTCGCGTTCGAAATGCCGATCGTCATGCTGTTTCTGACAAGGCTCGGCGTGTTGACGCCGGAGCGGCTCACCGTCACGCGCAAATATGCCTATGTCGGTCTCGCCGTCGTCGGCTCCTGCATCTCGCCGCCCGACTTCGTCTCCCATCTGTCCGTCACCGTGCCGCTAATTCTGTTATTCGAGATTAGCGCGCTGCTGTCGAGAAGGTACGCGAAGAAACGGTTGGCCGACTCCATCCCAATGCTCAGACCCGACCCGACTTGATGGTTCGGCAGCCATTACTCTCATATAAGAAAGGAGCCAACCCCATGTTCAACAACATCGGCGTATCCGGGTTAATCATCATTCTGCTCATCGCGCTCATCGTGTTCGGACCGTCCAAGCTTCCCATGCTTGGCCGCGCATTCGGCGACACGCTCCGCGAATTCCGCAGCTCGACGCGCGGAATCGTGGAGGACGACATTCCGGGCACCGCTGCCATTGACGCCAAAGACGAATTGAGAAAACCTCTATCGAGGCCTCTCGAAGATGAGCGACCGCGTTTATAGGTAGGTTTTATCGCCAATAAGAATTTGTAATTTCGGATGCTCCGAAAACTTATAAATTCTTATGTGG
>JAQSXN010000588.1 GCA_029256665.1 Paenibacillus sp. | reverse complement strand
AATCCTCTGACGTTGTACGAGGACAAGCGGCGCGCGACGATCGCGAGAACGCCGGACGGTGATTACTCACGGGCGATCGCGGCCGAGCTCAATCAGAAGAGCTCCTTCCGCTTTGAGGAAGGCGATATTCCGGAAGTGGCGCATCCGGAGCAGTTGTACGTGTACGCCTGGCCGGGAGGGACTAGCGGCTATATCAATTGGTCGACGGCCAGGTCGCGGGTAACCTCCGTCGACTATGTTACACGGACGGTTCAACTGGATCGCGAACTGATCTACGAGATGGGGACCGGCTCGCGTTACTACGTTTATAACGCGCTCGAATTTCTGGATACGCCGGGCGAGTATTACGTCGACGCAAACGCCGGGATGCTGTATTACATGCCTTACGGCGATATCGGCGAAGCCGACATCGTGATTCCTGCCCGCTACGACCTGATCGCGGTTGCAGGCTCCGCGGCGGCGCCGGCCCGCAATATCGTCCTGCAAGGACTGGAGCTGCGCGGGACCGACCTGAACTTCAGCACCGTGTCGATCGCCGATGCGCATAATATCGAGGTGCGCGAGTCGGAGCTATACAACAGCGGCCACATAGGCGTCCATATCAAGGAGAACGCCAAGAACAATGCCGTAGAGAACAACCTGATCTATCAAATGGGCTTTTATGGCGTCTTTATTAGCGGCAAAGCCAATACCCGGTCCAACGACACGTATGGCAACCGGATAGTGGGCAATATCGTCCGGGACGTCGGCGAGATGAACGGCAATGCCGCCGGCATCCGCATCATGAACGCTTCGCATAATTACGTCGCCTACAACAAGGTGAGCGGATCGCCGCGTAACGGCATTCATATTTTCGGCATTCCGGATCCCAATATCATGGGGAAAATTCTGGACGATGTCACCGTGACGGCGGGCAATGTCGAGGATTTCAAGATTGCCAAATACAACACGATCGAATACAACGATGTCTCGGAGGTGGTGCAGGATTCGCAGGATACGAACGCGATCGGCATGTGGGGAGCCGGCAGGCGCAACGTCATTCGCAATAACAAGGTGCATGACAACGACTTGCCCCAGCTTACCGTCGACCCGGGACATTCCTTCTGGTTCCCGCTGTATCTCGACGAAAATTCGAACGGTCAGCGGATCGAAGGCAATCTGGTATACCGCAATCAATTGAACGGGGGCGGGATCCTGTCTGCCGGCTTCCATACGAACGCATCCAAGGATGCCGAGGTGCTGAACAATGTGTTCCTTGACGTCAATTATAAAAACGCGCCGATTAATTCCAACGACATGAACACGTCGGACCGGGTATCGACCGGCTTGATTGCGGAACGGAACATTCTAAGCAACTTCAACGGCAACATCTATAATTTCATGAAGTGGACGGACGATGCAGTGGAGACCATCGACTACAACCTGCTGAACAGCGGCAACGGGCAATATCTGATCGGGGGCAAGGCGCCGGTCGAAACGTTTGCGGAATGGCTGGACTACGATAACCGGTATTACGACGCCAATTCTCTGATCGGCGAGCCAAGCTTCGTGTCGGAGGCGGATCACGATTACAGGCTGCGGTACGATTCGCCCGCTTATGCCGTAGGCTTCCGAGATATCAACATCGTCGACATCGGCCTTCGCGGCGATTATCCTTTTGCCGATTCTGCCGATTCGTTGGAATACGTTTATGTATACGCCGCCGATGATCCGGAGCGGAGGGCGTGGTCGGAGTTGGACGAGGAAGATACGTTGCAGCTTGGTTTCACGATTCGGACGGAAGCAGGATATGTGGCGGAACAAGCGACATTGACGTCCGTGACGTATCAAAGCGCCAATCCGACCGTGGCGTCCGTAGATGCCAGCGGCGTCGTGACGGCGATTGCCCAAGGCAAAGCGGTCATTACCGTAACGGCGCAGCGTGGTGGGGATGCGGTAACTTCGACTTTTGAGGTAGTTGTCGCCGACAGTATCGAATCCATCATTTTGTCCGGCGTCAAACCCGTGTACGAAACCGATGAAAGCTTCAGCCCGACCATCTTGTCGGAATCGGAGTTCGGAAGCATGCGCAGATACGATGCGGTTACTCTGTCGGCTAATAGTCAGGATGTGCTTATTCAAGGGATGACCGTGACGCCGCTCGCCGCCGGTACGTTCACCGTCACGGCGGTTTCGAATCAGAATCCCGGGCTGAGCGCTTCGGTTACGTTCGAAGTGATGGAGGAGATGCTGGATCGGGTTGAAGTGACGCTGGATCAGGAGATGTATCAGGCCGGCAGCTCGATCGGATGGGATTACAAGCTGATCGGATCGAAGGGCAGCGAGCTCGACAAAGGAGACGCAACCATCACCCTGGGCAGCGACTCCGAAGGCATTGTGACGATCGCGGGACTGGCGGCAACGGCCGCGCAAGAGGGCGTCGGCTACTTGTCGGTCACGGCGTCGGTCTACGGCAAGATCCGCACGGGCATTGCCATGGCGGCCGTCGTGCCCGCCGCCGCCGTCCAGCCGCCGGGGTACTCTCTCTATCATTACAGCCGAATCGGCACGCCGGTGACTGCGGGTTACGCTTATTTGATCGACGATGACATTCGGATCGCGACAAGCGGCTTCGATGCCTGGGGAGCGGAGGACAGCATGACCTTGCTGGCCCGCACGATTTCCGACGAAACCTCCATCACGGTAACGGCCTCCGTGTACGAGCTGCAGAATCCGCCGGCGATCGAAGGTACGGGAGAAGTGGCTATACACGCTGCCGCCGGCGTTATGATGAGGGCTGGAGACGCTTCGGACAGCAATAATGTATTCGTGCGATACCGGTTGAACGGCGATGTCATTATGTCGTACCGCAATAATACGTATCCGGCCACCAGCTACCAGAAGGGTTCGGTGCCGGGACAGCCGGTCGAAGTGAAGCTGGTGAAGGAAGGCAATCTCTTTACGGGTTATTACAAAAACGCCTCGGGAGTTTGGATTAAAATTGCGAGCGTCGTCTGCGAGATGGGGGACGACATTCTCGTCGGGGCGGGGCTGCAAAGCGGCAGCCAGGGCAATATGACCAGCGCCAAGCTTGGCGATTTGACAATAGAAACGGGATCTTCGGAATAAG
>JAQSXN010000587.1 GCA_029256665.1 Paenibacillus sp. | reverse complement strand
TCCAGCCGCTGTCCCCGACCGCGAACAGAATCTTAGTTCCGGTTAATTCGAACCTGCCGGCCAGTTCGCCGATCTCGCGGAGCAAATGCTTGGAAGGCTCGCGATCGGGCTCGATCCAGGCAAGCACGGTACCCTTCGGATTTAGCCATTCGCCGATTGGCTTGCTGACGTCTTCCGAAATCGTGAATGTCCATGAACAGTCGACTTCTCCAAGGATCGGAATGTCTATCGATTGCTTGCGGAACGTTAACGGTAGCTTCGTCAATTTCCCTGGAAATACCGCAAAATACGTCAAGCGTACGAGCGTAGCGCCGTCCTTCAGCCGCGTGCCGGCGATCATCCGGTAGGAGCCCGATTCAACCTCGAAAGGCTCATCGTACACATCGGTTTTGTTGCGGGCATAAACGAGCGTCTTGTAAACTCCGTTCTCCAGTCTGGCGAACGAGAAGTTCAAATAATAGGAGGCAACCATATCGTCCGCAGCGTCCGGGTCGCGAAGGAGGAGCAGCTTGCCGCTATCCGCCTTAGCGTTCGGCACGCCTTCCTCAGCCTTGAATTGCGCAGACTGCCAAACGCCGTTCTGCCAATATTGCGGCGTTCTCTCGCTTGGATGAAGTCTCGCCGGAATCCCGAAGCTTCGACAGCTCGCAACGAACAGAATGTCGCGCGAAGGGCCGTCGCCCTTCTTCAATCTGTAACTGCCCGCAGGAGTAGCCGAGCCCTGATAGAACGACAGATCGTCGATGACCTCGAACTTGTTCTCCAGAAACCGGATCCATTCCGCCGGACTGCGACGGAATCGCTCGATTTGATCGGCCGTGAATGTCGATTGGAAATACTCTCTGTACGGGCGAATCATCTCGAAAAGCACGCGTGGACATAGAATATAGGATACGAAGATATGTTCTTCGAAGTCGTTCCGGTAAGGCAGCGCTCCGGTCAAATGGTCCATTAAAGTCGTCCGGAACGTATCTGTCAAGTCTTTATCGTTCAAGCTTTCGAGCAGTCGAAGCGGCCACTCTCCATGCTCGGCCGTTTGCTCTTGCAGGAATGCGGCAATTTCCCGGCTGTTGCCGCGCGCCTTGCGAATGACGGGCCATACCCGTTCTGCAGGCAAGCCAAGCTCTTTAGCCAACCCCGTCGCCTGCGTCTCATTAAGGAACGTATCTTCAAAGCGCTTGCGAATGCGTGCTCCCTCTTGGACTCGATCGTTGTGCAGCGCTCTTTCCTCTGCGGATACGAGATCCGCCTCACTGTCGGGAATTTCGGGCGGCGGCACCATATCCAGATCGAGAATGCCTTCCGCGTGCGGCTTCAGATCAATTACGAACGGGAATACGTCGCCGTCCCCGACGCGAATTTTCGCTTCGGCGCGACGGTCTCCCTGCCAAGCCTGAACGTACAAGTCGCCGAATCCGGTTCTGAACGCGACCTCGCCGTTCTTATTCGCAGTAAGCTTGGCAATAGGTATAAAATCCGCGTAATTGTAAACGTGAAACCAAACCATCGCACCCGCAATCGGTGTCCCTGCTGCATCCATCACCTTGACCGTAATATTGCGAACAGGCGCGTAGGTGTCGAGCAGATTAAGCTCCGAATACCATTCGTGAGCAAGCGTAAGCGGCTCTGGTCCGAGATAGTTGGCCGGCACCCTTGTATTAACGAGCATCGCTCTGCGGGCGGGACCGCTGAACCACCCTTGGTTCAGACGCGGCTCCGGCTCGCAGGCGCCGATATAATGCCACGTTCCGTTTGCCCACGCCTCTACCCACGCATGGTTCGAATCGCTATGCGCCCAACGCGGCGTATAACATTGCCGGGCTGGAATGCATAAGCTGCGCAACGCCGCTACCGCTAATGTCGATTGCTCGCCGCAACGTCCGAGGGCGGTCCGGATGAGCGTCATCGGGGATACGGTGCGGACATCGTTGCCGATGTAAGTCGCCTTCTCATGGCACCAATGATTGGTTTCCAGAATCGCGTCCTCCATCGACAGATGCGATACGCGCTCCGAGAGCTCTTCATACAGGATGCCGCGGCTATCCTCGATATTCTCGTTATTTACCCTGTACGGCAGCACGAAATGCAGGAACAAATGGTCCGGCACCCGATTCCCCCACGGAACCCGATTGCGAATATCAAGCGTTGTGCGTACATGCTTCAGAAACAATTCACCGTCATAATCGGCCAAGTCGTTTAACGGCATATACGCATAGATAAACTTAAGCGCCAGTCTCTCCTCGCCGGTAAGCTCCCCGCGGAAAATGCCGAACAGCTCCTCTTCCCTCTCATGCGCCAGCTTGCGCTTCTCTTCGAACTTGCGCTCGATCGTCGCAAGCGATTGTTCCTCCAATGAAAATGCCGCCGAGCTTGTCGTCATCATCCCTCACTCCTTCCAGAGCTTTCCGTCTTCGCGGATATAGTAGGTGCTGCTGCCGTCAGCCGACGAAGCCGCAATTTGAAATAGCCTTCCGGTCGTTTCTATTGCCGGCTGAATCGTCCATTGGTCCGCGCCCATCAGCAGGGCCGCATCCCGGCTAAACTCTTCATGCCGGGCATAATGATTGCGCTGGCGGTAATAGAGCTTGCGCAGCTCCCATTTAACCCTCTCGTCTGCGGGCGGCTGAAAGGAATATGGCCCCTCTTCGTCCGCGAAGACGACATACCCCCATAGCTCCGGATAATGCATATTGATGAGGCCCATCGGCGACCAGACCCAATTGTCCTCGGGATAAGGCCTGCCCGTAGCCGGGTCGTTCACCTTGCGGTAGCCGTCCTCCAACGCTTCCGCCTGCCACTGTACCCGGGAGAAATTGACCCGCCAATATTCTCCGATTCGCGGAAGCCGTCCTTCCGGCGCGCATTCGCGCAGGCTGTGCCATGGCATGGCGACTTCGACGCTCCAGCCGCGGTTATTCGCCTTTGGATTGTTTAGTTGCCCGTCAATATGTACGGCCGTCTTCAGCCCGCTAATATCCCATCCGTTGAGCGGGGGACCGCCATCGCGATAGGGCTTAACGAGAAATAGGTCCCACACGGTATTTAACGCGTTAATCTCGAATTCATAGTAGTTGTGCGTATCTCCATCCGGATCGATGAAAATCTCAAAATCGTTATC
>JAQSXN010000019.1 GCA_029256665.1 Paenibacillus sp. | reverse complement strand
TGGTCCGCAGACGGCCTCGCGCCCGTGAATGAGTGCAAATGTGTATGTAAAATGTGAATAGCGTTTCTCCCCCGTTTGCGGTAAACTAGTAGGAATGATAACTAGAATCATCCATACTAGGATAGCGTTAAGGAGAGAGCGATAGATGAATTTTACGAAAATGCATGGCCTTGGCAATGACTTTATAGTAGTAGCGGGAGAGCGTCAGCTTCCGGACAACGCGTCCGAGCTGGCGCTTGATCTGTGTAACCGTTTCTTCGGCATCGGCGCCGACGGACTCGTGTACGTTCTGCCGTCCGAGCAGGCGGACTTCCGCATGCGCATCATCAATTCCGACGGCTCCGAGGCGGAGCAATGCGGCAACGCGATTCGCTGCGTGGCGAAGTACGTCTACGATAACGGCTTGACGGACCGGGAAGAAATCACGATCGAGACGCTGGGAGCCGGCGTGCAGAAGGTTGGGCTCACCGTGGACGGAGGCAAGGTCGTCAGCGTTCGCGTCGATATGGGAGAGCCGATTCTGCAGGGCCTCAAAGTGCCTACGACGGTGGACGCGGAGCGCGTCATCGAGCATCCGATCGAGGTGGACGGCCGCACGTTCGCGTTTACGGCGGTGTCGATGGGCAATCCGCATGCCGTCATCTACGTGGACGACGCCGTGAATTTCGATCTGGAGACGTGGGGGCCGAAGCTGGAGACGCATCCCATGTTCCCTCGCAAAATCAACGTCGAGTTCGTAACGGTCAATTCCCGCTCTCAAGCGGACATGCGCGTATGGGAACGCGGCGCGGGCCCGACGCTCGCTTGCGGCACCGGCGCGTGCGCGACGCTTGTCGCCTCCGTGCTTACCGGCGCGACGGATCGCACCGCGACCGTATCGCTTAAAGGCGGCGATCTGCTCATCGAGTGGAACGAAGCCGACAATCACGTCTATATGACCGGGCCTGCCGCGGAAGTATTCCGCGGCGCCTTGTAGGTGCCGCCATATGGGCGGCGGTAATAGCGTGAAGCCGGCGCTGCGCGAGGCGCTGGCCGAGCGTATCCTTCCCGGCGACGGCGCGATGGGCACCTATCTGTATCAGATGGGATTCCCGGTCGGCGTTTCCTACGAAGAATTCAACGTGCTTAAGCCGGACGTCATCGAGAACGTGCATCGCCAGTATTACGATGCCGGCGCTCGCGTCATCGAGACGAACACGTTCTCCGCGAATTTGGTCAAGCTGTCCAAATACGGGCTGGAAGGCGAGATGGAAGCCATTAACCGGGCGGGCGTGCGGATCGCCCGATCCGCTGTCGGCGACGACGCGTACGTTGTCGGCGCCGTGGGCTCCATCCGCGACGGCAAGCTCAAAAACCTGCGCACGGCGCTTGTGGCGGACGCCTACGAGCTGCAGATGAAGGCTTTGCTGGACGAAGGCGTGGACGGTCTGCTGCTGGAGACGTTCTACGACTTGGAAGAGATGAGGCTGGCGCTGTCGATCGCCCGCAAGCTGTCGGACGTGGCGGTCATCTGCCAATTCGCGGTTGAGGACGTCGGCCGGACGCTGGACGGCGTCGCGCTCTCGGATGCCTTCAACGAGCTTAAGGAGCTCGGCGCCGACGTGATCGGCTTCAATTGCCGCAGCGGCCCGAACGGCATCATGCGCGCCATCGATTCCATCGGCGACCGGGAAGAAGAGCTGCCGATGTCCGTCTATCCGAACGCCGGCATCCCCGACTACGTCGATGGCAAATATACGTATTCCGCCGGACCGGAATACTTTGCGGAGAGCGCTCGGCGCTTTGCCGACCGCGGAGCCCGCATTATCGGCGGCTGCTGCGGGACGACGCCGGAGCATGTAGCCGCGATGTCCGCCGCTCTGGCCGGCTACACGCCGCGCCAAGGCGAAGCGGCGGCGGCAGCGGACAGGACGGCTGCCGCGCCAAATGCCCAACCGGCAGTCTCCGTAGTCGAGTCCCCGGCGGGCGGAACGGGAGACGGCGAGGCGGCGCCGAATATCGTCGAGCTGGCGAAGCAGCGCCACACGGTCATCGTGGAGCTGGATCCGCCGCGCGATCTCGACATCGGCAAGTTTATGGCCGGCGCGGCCGCGCTGAAGGATGCGAACGCGGACGCGATTACGATGGCCGACAATTCGCTGGCCGTCACGCGCATGAGCAATTTGGCTCTTGCCGCGTTGCTCAAGGAGCGTGTCGATATCAGACCGCTCGTCCACATCGCTTGCCGCGACCGCAACCTGATCGGCACGCAGTCCCACATGATGGGACTGGACGCGCTCGGCATCGACCATGTGCTCGCCGTGACGGGCGACCCGGCTAGATTCGGCGATTTGCCGGATTCAAGCTCCGTGTACGACCTGACTTCGTTCGAGATGATCCGCATGATCAAGCAGTTGAACGACGGCGTCGCCTTCTCGGGCAAGCCGCTTAAGCAGCGCGCGAAGTTCGTGGTCGGCGCGGCGTTCAACCCGAACGTCAAGCATCTCGACAAGGCGGTGCAAAGACTCGAACGCAAGATCGCGTCCGGCGCCGACTACATCATGACGCAGCCGGTGTACGATCCTGTTCTCATGGAGCGCATCGCGGAATCGACCAAACATTTGGACGTTCCGGTATTTATCGGCATCATGCCTCTCGCCAACGGAAGGAATGCCGAATACTTGCATAACGAAGTGCCGGGCATCCAGCTGTCGGACGAAGTGCGCAAACGCATGGCGGGTCTCGAAGGCGAAGCCGGACGCGCGGAAGGCGTGCGGATCGCGAAGGAGCTGCTCGACGCGGCGCTGCCTCATTTCAACGGCATTTATCTCATCACGCCGTTCATGTTCTACGATATGGCGGTTCAGCTTACGCAGCACGTATGGCAATACACGAAACGGAATAGCTCGAAATAACGCGGTTTTGTAGGGCGATGCTAACTTTTGCTTGTTCGCGCGGTCAAAATCAATTAAAATAGGGCGTACAGTTGGAACGGCATGGGAAACGTATGCTCCATC
Source organism: Paenibacillus sp. (assembly GCA_029256665.1). Lineage (GTDB taxonomy): Bacteria > Bacillota > Bacilli > Paenibacillales > Paenibacillaceae > Pristimantibacillus. The sequence continues at coordinate 11,495 of JAQSXN010000019.1, read as the reverse complement.
CTTTTATTGTCAACAATAATGCAATGGTTCTGTCGATTACAGATTGTATGGGAAAGTGCGCATGGGATGACCGGAGGCGCGGAGGGGGACCTGGCTTGGCTATTAAGCTCATTAATATCGGATTCGGCAATATTGTTTCCGCGAATCGCATTATTTCTATCGTTAGTCCGGAGTCGGCTCCAATTAAACGGATCATTCAGGAAGCCCGCGACCGGCACATGTTGATTGACGCCACGTACGGTCGTCGGACGCGCGCGGTCATTATTACGGACAGTGATCATGTTATTTTATCAGCGGTTCAGCCGGAGACAGTTGCGCACCGGTTATCCACGAAGGATGACGATAACGACGAATAGTACGGGGAGCTAGGAACAAATGGGATTGTTAATTGTTTTGTCCGGTCCTGCCGGGGTGGGCAAGGGCACGGTATGCACCGCGCTACGGAGCAGAATGCCGGAGATCGTGTATTCCGTGTCGGCAACGACGAGGCAGCCGAGGCAGGGCGAGATTGACGGCGTCAATTATTTCTTCAAGTCCCGCGAGCAATTTCAAGACATGATCGCGCGCGGAGCGCTCTTGGAGCATGCCGAATACGTGGGCAATTACTACGGTACGCCGCGCGACTTCGTAGACAAGACGCTGAGCAGCGGCAAGGACGTCATTTTGGAGATCGAGGTGCAAGGCGCGCTTAAGGTGAAAGAAAATTTCCCGGAGGCGATCTTCATTTTCTTGCTGCCGCCGTCGCTTGACGAGCTGAAACAACGTATTACCGGTCGCGGCACGGAGACTCAGGACATAATCAATACGCGGATGAACGTGGCCGTGGAAGAGATGAGCCTGCTTCAGCATTACGACTACGCCGTGATGAACGACGAAATCGACGCCGCGTGCGATCGAATTCGGAGCATCGTGATTGCGGAGCACTGCCGCAGGGAACGGTTCATGCCGTACGTAACGGGACTTAAGACCGCAATCGAGAAAGCTTGAGTGAGGAGAATTAGCCATGTTATATCCATCCATTGACGAAATGGTCAAGAAGGTCGACAGCAAATACACGCTGGTCGTGGCCGCTTCCAGAAGAGCGCGCATGCTGCGCAACGGAGAGAAGTCGGAGCTTGTAAATCCGCGTTCCCACAAGTTCGTGGGCGTTGCCCTCGAAGAAATTTACGGCGACATCCTTCAAGTCGAAAACCTTCCTACCAAAGAAGACTAAAAGTTCGTGTTCAAAAAGTTCGGTTATCAGTACCGAGAAGATGGAATTCAGCTAGAAACGAAAGTAGCGGAGCGTAGCAGAGCTACGTGAGCAACGGAAGGTTCGGCTGGATTCCAAATTCGATGTCGAGTACACTTCTAGAAATTCTTCGTAATGGGAAGCCTACTTTTTGAACAACCTCTAATACGATACGCTTACGATTAAAGGAGTTGCTTGCACTTGAAGCGCTCCTTTTTTTGTACAAGCCCATCAACGCGGGAGCCGCTCCGTTTGAACCTCGGCCGTTCGAGGTATATATTCGTCATGAAGCTTGCACGGCGGGAGCCGCAAGACGCATTGGCGAAGCTGCCGGCCACAGACGCCTTGTTCCGCTTTGAGTCCTAACAATTTGGCTAGTTTTTGAAGCGCGATATGGTATGATATGGGGAGAAAGAGGGGTTGCCCGGAGCAACTTCATCTGTCCGCGGTTATGCGGCTTTGCCGCCGAAGGACGGCGTACGAACGTTAATTCTTGGGAGGGATTAGTATGGAGCAATTGCGTTATCCGATCGGACGTTATCAATTCGAAGGCATGAATGTCTCGCAGCAGGACAAGTGGATCGCCGAAGTCGAAGCGTTGCCAGCCCAGCTAAGAGCCGCGCTTGAAGGACTGGACGAGGAGCAGCTCGATACGCCTTACCGGACTGGCGGCTGGACCGTACGTCAAGTGACGCATCATTTGGCCGACGCGGGCATGAATTGTTTTACGCGCTTCAAGCTGGCGCTCACGGAATCCAATCCGACGATCAAACCTTTCCACGAAGAGTTGTGGGCCGAAACGCCGGATAGCTTGAAAGCGTCTCCCGAGCTCAGTCTGGCCGTCATCGATGGACTGTACGCCCGTTGGTCGCTACTGCTTCGGGGAATGGAGCGGAGCAGCTTCGATCGCGAGTTTTATCATCCCGAACGCGGCATGCAGATGAAATTATCTTATTTTCTAGGGTTCGTGGCTTGGCATGGCCGCCATCACGTCGCCCATATCGTCAATCTGCGGGAGCGGATGGACTGGTAATCCGATATTTAGATCGAAACGATTGCGCCGAACGCGCGTTTTCCGCGCGTTCGGCGATTGGAATAGGAGTGGCAACATGATTCGAGGGAAAACCATATTGCTTGGCATTACGGGAGGCATCGCGGCGTACAAGGGAGCGGCGTTATGCAGCAAGCTGGTGCAAGCTGGCGCGCAGGTGCACGTCATCATGACGGAATCCGCGACAAAATTCATAACGCCCTTAACGCTGCAGACGCTTTCGCGCAACCCCGTACATATCGATACATTCGACGAACGCGATCCGTCCGTCGTTTCTCATATTCACCTGGCCGACCATGCCGATCTGATCGTCGTCGCTCCGGCGACGGCGGGCAGCATCGCCAAGCTGGCGGGCGGCTTCGCTGACGACATGCTGAGCACGACGCTGCTCGCCGCGACCTGCCCGGTGCTTATCGCTCCGGCCATGAACGTTCATATGTACGAGCATCCGGCGGTCGTGCGCAATATGGACTTGCTTGCGTCGCGCGGCGCGATGTTCGTGGAGCCCGGTACGGGCCAGCTCGCCTGCGGTTACGTCGCCAAAGGAAGGCTGGCGGAGCCGGAGGATATCGTGCTGGCCGTTCAGGCTTGGTTCGCCAGAGGCAAGACGCTTAGCGGCAAGAAGGTGCTTGTTACGGCAGGCGGAACGATCGAACGGCTGGATCCCGTTCGTTACTTGACCAACGATTCCTCGGGCAAAATGGGGTTCGCGATCGCGGAGGCGGCTCTGCTAATGGGGGCCGACGTGACGGTGGTCGCCGGGCGGACGACGGAGCGGCCGCCTTCCGGCGTCCGGTTGATCCGGGCGCAATCGGCGCAGGAGATGCTGAACGCCGTGCTGCCGCTGTATCCCGAGATGGACGTGGTCGTAAAGTCGGCGGCGGTGGCGGACTATCGCCCGGTACAGACTTACGACCAGAAGATCAAGAAGACGGGCGAGACGCTCGTCCTGGAACTGGAGCGGACGACCGATATTTTGCAGACGCTCGGCGAGCGCAAGACGCATCAGCTGTTGGTCGGCTTCGCGGCGGAAACGCAAGAAGTGGAACGTTATGCGATGGACAAGCTGAAACGCAAGAACTGCGATCTGATCGTCGCCAACGATGTCGGAGCCGAGGGAGCGGGCTTTAACGTGGAAACGAACGAGGTCCAGATCTACGGGCCTCAGGGACTCGTCGAAGCGCTGCCGCTCATGTCCAAGCGCGAGACCGCCGGCCGGATCATGGACGTCGTCGCCCGCCGGCTCGGGACCGGGGGCGGAGGTTCCGGCTCATGATCGCAAGAGTCATTGTGGATGTGCCGAGCCGCCAGACGGATCGGCCTTTTGACTATTCGGTCCCGCCCGGAATGTCGGAGTGGATCGAAGTCGGCAGCAGGGTCGGCGTGCCATTCGGCGGCAGGGTGCTGCAAGGGTTCGTGATCGCGCTCGCCGAGGAAGCTGAAGTCGACCGCGCGCGCGTTAAGCCGGTCGCCGAGCTGCTCGACGCGTTGCCGCCGCTCTTGCCGGACATGATCGAGCTGTCCCGTTGGCTAAGCGAAAAATATTGCTGCTCTTGGACGCAGGCGCTGCAAGCGATGATTCCGGCGGCCCTTAAGGGCAAGGAAGAACGATTCGTCGGATGGTCCACGGACGAGGACGCCGAAGGCGCGCTTCCGCCGGAGATTGCCGAATGGCTGAACGGAGCTTCCGGCCATGTTAAGCTGGAGGCGCTGTTGCAGAAGTTTCCAGGGGCTACGCGCGCGGTCAAGAACGCGCTACGCACGGGAGCGCTCGTACAGCAATCGACGATCAAGGACCGGTTGTCCGTGCGGAAGGTGCAGACGGTGTTTCTGTCGGCGAGTCCCGAAGCCGCCGCGGCCGCGCTGGAGGACATACCGAAGCGGGCGGGCAAGCAGCGCGACGCGCTCGCGTTTATGCTGGAGCACGGGGGGCCGATCGCCATGCAGGCGCTTGCCGCCGCGGCCGGCGTGACGCCGGCCAGCGTCAAAGCTCTGGCCGACAAAGGGCTGCTGGAGCTGCGAGAGATCGTGAAGGAACGGGATCCATACGCGCATCGCGAGTTCGGACGAACGTCGCCGTTGCCGCTGACGGACGGGCAGCAGGCCGTGTTCGCTTCCATTGCCGAGGCTTTAGCCGCCTTGCGGCCGCATACGATGCTGCTGCACGGGGTTACGGGAAGCGGCAAAACGGAGGTTTACCTGCAGAGCATCCAGATCTGCTTGGCCCAAGAACGCCAAGCCATCGTGCTCGTGCCCGAGATCTCGCTTACGCCGCAGATGGTCGAGCGGTTCAAAGGGCGATTCGGCGATGCGGTAGCCGTGCTGCACAGCCGCTTGTCCAATGGCGAACGGTTCGACGAATGGCGCAAAATCCGCAGCGGAAAGGCGCAGGTCGCCATCGGGGCGCGCTCCGCGATTTTTGCGCCGTTCGAGAGGATCGGCCTCATTATTATCGACGAAGAACACGAATCTTCTTATAAACAAGAGGAAAGTCCGAAATACCATGCGAGAGACGTGGCAGTGCGCAGGGCGAGACAGCATGGCGCCATCGTCGTGTTAGGCTCCGCTACGCCCTCGCTGGAGTCGTACGCCGCGGCGAGCCGCGGTTCCGCTCCGTCTGCCGATGGGATGCCATCCGCTCCGTCGCTGCTTCCCATGCCGGATCGCGTGGGCGGTAGGCCTCTGCCCGAGGTGGCGGTCGTCGACATGCGCGAGGAACTTCGCGAAGGCAACCGCTCCATGTTCAGCCGGTTGCTGCACGAGGCGCTGCTTGCCCGGCTGGAGCGAGGAGAGCAATCGGTGCTTTTGCTGAACCGGCGAGGCTATTCCACCTTCGTGATGTGCCGTTCCTGCGGTTTCACCTCGACCTGCCCTCATTGCGATATTTCGCTTACCTACCACCAGAAGTCTCGCGTACTGCGCTGTCATTATTGCGGTCATGCGGAGGGAGCTCCCGCGAAATGCCCGTCCTGCGAAAGCGAGCATATCCGGTACTTCGGCACGGGCACGCAGCGCGTGGAGGAGGAGCTCGCCAAGCTGTTTCCCGGCATCCGCGTCATCCGGATGGACGTGGACACGACGTCGGAAAAGCATGCGCACGAGAAACTCTTGAAGCAATTCGGCGATCGGCAAGCCGACGTGCTGCTCGGGACGCAGATGGTGGCAAAAGGGCTCGACTTTCCGTATGTTACATTAGTGGGCGTGATCGCGGCGGACACTTCGCTGCATCTCCCCGACTTCCGCGCGGCGGAGCGCACGTTCCAATTGCTGACGCAGGTTGCCGGCCGGGCGGGGAGACATGAGCTGAAGGGCGAAGTTATCGTGCAAAGCTACGCGCCGGAACATTACGCGATAACAACGGCCCAGGGGCACGATTATGCAGCCTTCTTGCGGGAGGAGCTCCGCCATCGCTCCGTCATGGGGTATCCGCCCTATTGCCGGCTCGTGCTGGTGACGATGTCCCACGAGCAGCTGGCGCTGCTCTCGTCCACGAGCGAAGCCTTCGCGCGCGAGCTGCGCGAGCTGGCGGAGCACGAGGGGGTTCTCTTGCCGCTGGCGTCGGGCATGCCGAGGACGCTGGAGGTGCTTGGACCCGTCGCGTCGTCGATTCCTAGAATGAAAGATCGCTACCGTTTTCAATGTGTGGTAAAATATCGGGGTAGCATCGACGTATCCGCGCTTATTCGCCGCGCGCTGAAGTCCTTCGAGGAGGCGCCTCCGCAGCGGAGAATCCTGTTTAGCGTGGATGTGGACCCGCAAGTCATTATTTGATCTAACACCATAGGATTAGAAAAGAAAAGGATGGTATTTGCATGGGCATCAGATTAATCGTGAAGGAACCGGATCCGGTATTGCGCGAAATCGCGGCGGAAGTAACGAAGTTCAACCCTAACCTCAAGAAACTGCTGAAGGATATGGCCGCGACGATGTACGACGCGGAAGGCGTCGGTCTCGCCGCGCCGCAGATCGGCATCTCCAAGCGGGTCATCGTCGTGGACGTGGGCGACGAGAACGGTCTCGTCGAGATGGTGAACCCCGTCATCGTCGAACAAGAGGGCGAGCAGCTCGGCCCGGAAGGCTGCCTCAGCATCCCGAATCTGAACGGCGAGGTGCGCCGCGCGGACCGGATCGTCGTGAAGGGGCAGAACAGCGACGGAGAGCCGATAACGGTTAACGCTTCGGGCTACTTCGCGCGCGCGTTCCAGCACGAGGTGGACCACTTGAACGGCATTCTGTTCACGGATCTCGCCGAGAGCATCTACGATATATCCGACAGACCAAAAAAAGGCGGCGAATAATTGATGCGTATCGTATTTATGGGGACGCCGGAATTCGCCGTCCCTTCTCTGCGTTTGCTGTCGGAGAGCGGTTACGAAATCGCGGCCGTCGTGACGCAGCCGGATCGGCCCAAAGGACGCAAAAAAACGTTGACGCCGCCGCCCGTTAAGGAGGCGGCGTTGTCTCTTGGTTTGCCGGTGCTGCAGCCGGAGCGGATGAGGAGCGCGGAAGCTGTCGAGGCGATCCGCGAGCTCGCGCCGGAGCTGATCGTGACGGCGGCATACGGCCAGATTTTGCCCAAGGCGGTATTGGATATTCCCCGTCTCGGCTGCATTAACGTGCATGGCTCGCTGCTGCCCAAGTATCGCGGCGGCGCGCCGATTCAGCGGTCGATTATAAACGGCGAGGCGAAGACCGGCGTGACAATCATGTATATGGCCGAAGGGCTTGATACCGGCGATATGATCAGCGTCATCGAGCTGCCGATCGGGGACGAGGATACGTCGGGCACGATGTTCGAGAAACTCAGCCTTGCCGGCGCGAAGCTGCTAGGCGAGACGCTGCCGTCGATCATCGACGGCACGGCGAAGTCGGTGGCTCAGAACGACGCGGAAGCTACGTACGCCCCTAATCTGACGCGGGAAGACGAACGTATGGATTGGAACAAATCCGCGCGAGAGCTGTTTAACCAAGTCAGAGGGCTGTCGCCGATGGCCGGCGCGTTCACGTACCTGGGCGGCGAAGTGTTTAAAGTGCGTTCGTGCGAGGTGGCGGGCGGCAAAACGGCTTCCGTCAGCAGTGGAGCCGGGACCGCGGGCCAAGCAGGCGGCGCGCTGCCCGGCACGGTCATCGAGGCTGGCGCGGGCGGCATCGTCGTGCAGACCGGCGAAGGCAAGCTGCTGCTCACGGAGATTCAGCCTGCAGGCAAACGCGCGATGAGCGCCGCGGAGTGGCTGAAGGGCGCCAGGCTCGAGGCCGGGACGCTCTTCGGCGGCGAAGGAGCCGAGTCATGAGCGGCGGTCCTGGCGCAGGCGGAGGACGTACGGGGGCAAGCAAATCCGGGAACGGCGGCGGGAAGCGGCGTCCGGGCGGACATGCCGCCGGAGGCGTTAAGCAGGGCGGCGCGCGAGCGCCAGGACGGGGCGGAGTGGGGAACAACGCCCGCGCCGGCGCATCTCAAGCCCCGCGCCGCGCAGTGTCGCCGCGCGAGCTCGCGCTCGACATTTTGACGAAGGTCGCGGGAAGCGGGGCTTACAGCAACCTGCAGCTCAATCGCGCCTTGCAGGACGCCGGTCTGTCGAGACCGGACGCAGCGCTCGCGACGGAGCTCGTGTACGGCACGATCGGCAGGCAGGCGACGCTGGATTATTGGCTGGACCGCTACGTCGCCAAAGGCGTCTCTAAGCTCCAAGCTTGGGTGCATCAATTGCTCCGGCTTAGCGCATACCAGCTGCTGTACTTGGATCGCATTCCGGCGCATGCCGCGGTCAACGAAGCGGTCACCATCGCGAAACGACGGGGCCATGCCGGCATATCCGGCATGGTCAACGGCGTGCTGCGAAGTCTGGATCGCAATCGCGCCGAGCTGACGCCATCCGCGATTCAGCTCGCCGATCCCGTTGCGACGGTCGCGCTGCGACACTCCTATCCGGAATGGCTCGTTCGCCGCTGGGCCGATGTCTACGGCATTGACGGAGCGGAAACGATCTGTGAGGCGGGCAATCGTTCGCCGCACGCGAGCATACGCGCCAATACGCTGCAAGGCAGCCGAGAGGAGCTGCTGGAGCTGCTTAAGGCCGAAGGTCTGCAAGCGGAGCCGTCGGCGCTCGCGCCGGCAGGGATCGTCGTGGAGTCCGGCGGCAATTTGGCCGACATGGACGGCTTCAAGGCGGGACGCTGGTCTCTTCAGGACGAAAGTTCCATGCTCGTGGCGGAAGTCGTGCAGCCCAAGGCGGGCATGAAGGTGCTGGATTGCTGCGCGGCGCCAGGCGGCAAGAGCGCGCATATGGCGGAGCTCATGGAAGGCAAGGGCAAGATATGGGCTAACGATCTGCATGCCCATAAGCGCGAGCTTATCGTTCAGCAGACGGAGCGGCTAAAGCTGCGCAACGTCGAAGCCGTGACAGGCGATGCGGCGACGCTGTCCGAACGGTTCGCGCCCGGTTCCATGGATGCCGTTCTGCTGGACGCTCCATGTTCGGGCTTTGGCGTCATTCGGCGCAAGCCGGAGATCAAATGGACCAAAACCGAGGGAGACATCGCGGAGATCGGCGCCGTTCAGCGGAAGCTGCTGGACGCGGTATGCGATTTGGTCAAGCCGGGAGGAGCGCTCGTATACAGCACTTGCACGATCGAGCGGGAAGAAAACGAACGTCAGATCGAGGCGTTCCTGCAAGGCCACCCGGAGTTCGCGCTGGATGCCGAATGGCCGGCCGAGCTGCTGGGGACTTTGCGCCTTGCCGGCGCCGTCGGAGCCGATTTCGACGGACGGCTTCAATTGCTTCCGCAGCATTTCGGCAGCGACGGCTTCTTTATCGCCAGGATGGTCAGAAAGTCGTGATCGGGCCCTCTTATGGCTTGACATGGGCGTTTGTGGTAAAATGAATCGACGACGGCGAAGGAAACGCTTGGAACCAAGGTTCCGGCGGCGGAGCCGTCTACTTTGCAGATACAGGTGTGATGAAGATGAAACCATTTATTTATGACTATACGCTCGATCAATTAAAAGAGTGGATGACGGAGAACGGCGAGCCGGCATTCCGCGGGGATCAGCTGTTCGACTGGATCTACGTCAAGCGCGTCAAGAGCTTCGAGGACATGTCCAACTTGCCGAAGCCGCTTCGCGACAAGCTCGAGGCCGAATTCCAATTCGTTACGCTGACTGAGATCACGAAATTCGAGTCCAAGGACGGAACCGTCAAGTTTCTGTTCGGCTTGCACGACGCCCACGCGATCGAGACGGTCATCATGCGCCACAATTACGGCAACAGCGTCTGCGTTACGACGCAGGTCGGCTGCCGGATCGGCTGCACGTTCTGCGCGTCGACGCTGGGCGGTCTCAAACGAAATCTAACCGCCGGCGAGATCGTCGCCCAGGTCGTGACGGCCCAGCAAATGCTGGATGCCACCGGCGATCGCGTCTCGAGCATCGTCATCATGGGTTCGGGCGAGCCGTTCGAAAACTATGAGGCAACGATGACGTTTCTCCGTCTCATGATTCACGAGAAGGGGCTCAATATCGGCCAGCGGCACATTACGGTGTCGACGAGCGGCATCGTGCCGAGCATGTACAAGTTCGCGGACGAGAATACGCAGATCAACCTGGCCCTCTCGATCCATGCGCCTAACGACAAGCTCCGCTCCAAGCTGATGCCGGTCAACCGCAGGTTCCCGTTCGAGGACGTAATGGAAGCCTGCCGCTACTATATCGCGAAGACGGGCAGAAGGATTACGTTCGAATACGCGCTTATCGGCGGAGTGAACGACCAGGCCGAGCACGCGCAGGAACTTGCCGACGTACTGAAGGACTTGCTCTGCCACGTCAACCTCATCCCAGTCAACCATGTGCCCGAGCGCAATTACGTCCGTACGCCTCGCGAAGATATTTTCGAGTTCCAGCGCGTGCTGGACAAGAACGGTATCAACGTGACGATCAGACGGGAGCAAGGACATGACATTGCTGCCGCATGCGGCCAGCTTCGCGCCAAACATATGGAGTCTACGACGAGGTGATGAGCGTTGTTAACGGCAACCTTAAGCAATATCGGGAGAATTCGTCAGGTTAACGAAGATCAATGCTGGGTAGGCTCGCTCGGCGGCGGCATCGCGATTGCCGTCGTGGCGGACGGGATGGGCGGTCATCAGGCGGGCGACGTGGCCAGCCAGACGGCCGTCGATACGTTCCGAGGCGCCTTCGAACAGCATGCCGAAAAGGAATCGTTCTCGGAGCAGGAAGGGAAGATGTTGATCCGTCAGGCGATCGCCGAGGCCAACGAGACCATCTACGCCATGGCTTCGCGCGACGATCGTTATCATAATATGGGAACGACGGTCGTGGCGGCTCTTATGCTGCCGGGGAAGGCCGTCATCGGGCATGTCGGCGACAGTCGCGCCTATCGCGTGGGAGCCGGCGGCATCGAACAGCTCACGCTGGATCATTCTCTCGTCAACGAGTTAGTGAGATCGGGGCAGCTCAGCGCAGAGGAAGCGGCTAATCATCCTCGGCGCAACGTGTTGACGCGAGCCATCGGCACCGACCCGGAGGTCGAGATCGACGTGCAGTCGGTGGAGTGGCGCCAGGAGGACGTGTTGTTGCTGTGCAGCGACGGCTTGACGAACATGGTCAGCGACGGACGAATCGCCGAAGTCGTGGCGGATGCCGCGCTCGCCCTCGAAGACAAGGCGGATCATCTCATTCAGCTGGCGCTCGACGGCGGGGGCGACGACAATATTACGGTCGTGCTGCTGCAAGAGAAACGCGCCGGCGAAGCGGGAGGAGTCAGTGCATGATCGGACATGACTTAGCAGGACGGTATGAAATATTAACACGCATAGGCGGAGGCGGCATGGCGCTGGTTTACAAAGCGCATGACGTGCTGCTGAACCGCAAAGTAGCGGTGAAGGTGCTTCGCCAGCAATTCGTGGGCGACGAAGATTTTATTCGCAGGTTTCGCCGCGAGGCGCAGTCGGCGGCGGCGCTGTCCCATCCTAACGTAGTCAGCATCTACGACGTCGGGCAAGAAGACGATATTCACTACATCGTAATGGAATACGTGGAGGGAAACAACCTCAACGAAATTATTCAAGAAAGAGCGCCGCTTCAGACCGAAGAGTCGGTCCGCATAGCCGTGCAAATTTGCGACGCGTTGGATCACGCTCATCAGAATCACATTATCCATAGGGACATCAAGCCTCATAATATACTTATCGGCAATA
>JAQSXN010000586.1 GCA_029256665.1 Paenibacillus sp. | reverse complement strand
CCTTCGAGCAGCTACCCGGTCAAGATTACGCTGGAAGCCGCCGGGGGAGTATCCCTCGCTTACGAAGGACAAGTGACCCTCGCCACTTTGCTGGCGAACAAGAGCATCGCCGTCGACGGCGAACGCGACGATTTGGCCGACTTGCCGGTTATTCAACTGGCGGAGGAAGGAGCGGTCCAAATTCCGGTGTATGGCGGTGCGGCGGATGTAAGCGGCAGCGTATGGGTGACCTGGGATGAGGAGTATCTGAACATAGCTGCCGCCATTCGGGACAATGTCCATTCGCAAGAGCAATCGGAAGGCCAAATATGGCTTGGCGACAGTATACAGTTTGCCATGTCTCCTGGAATGCCTGGCGACCATACGAGCATGTACGAGTTCGGGATGGCATTGACTCCTGCCGGGCCACAACTGTATCGCTGGTCAGCCATCGAGGGCGAAGCCGGGTTGGTTGCGGATGCGGAGCTCGCTGTTGCAAGAGACGAGACGCGTCAAGAAACGTATTACGAGCTTGCTCTCCCTTGGACAGAGCTTTCGCCAATCCTGCCTGATGACGGATTGTTCGGCCTTTCCTTGCTGGCGAACGACAATGACGGTCACGGGCGCAAAGGATGGATCGAGTGGGGCGGCGGCATCGGAGGCATCAAAGACCCGGGCCAATTCAAGCCGATGCGCTTGATCGGCCAGGTTGACCGCGTGCTGGAAAGTCTGTCGATTAACGAACCGCTCGCTTATAGCGCCCTGCCCGTGACTTTGACGGCGACGGGAACCTTCGACGACGGTTTCGTATCGCAGATTACGCATGCCGAGTGGTCGTCCAGCAATCCCGATATTGCCGCTGTCGCAAACGGTACCGTTACCTTCACGGGCGAGAAAGGACCGGTTACGATAACGGCGTCTTACCGGGGAAAGGAAGCTTCGGTCAGCGCGGTAATCGAGGATTTGGGGCAATATTACGCATTCGATGAAGGAGAGGGAACGACGACGAAGGACAGCGCAAGCGGCATCTCCTATGCCATCGAGGGAGAGCCGGTCTGGGTGGACGGCAAAGAAGGCAAAGCTCTGCTGTTCTATGGGAATTCGGTCAAGATCAGTCCGATTGCCAAGGACGACTTTACCTTTATGGCATGGATCAAGCCGGAAACCGATTTGCATAACCATACGATCGTAGGCCAGGGAATTACCGGAAGCCAGGCGAATATGTTCAACTGGTGGATTACGAACGGGCAGTTGTATTTCCTTGTTAGCGATTCGGAAGGTGCCGGACATGGCATGTGGCCGTTCAACACGGAGCCTGGCTCCGTACCGCTGGGCGAATGGACTCATGTGGCCGTCGCGAGAGAAGGCAATACGTTCAAGATGTATCTGAACGGCGACAATGTGTTGACGAAAACCGTGCCCCATCATCAAAATCAGCTCATCAATCCCAATCCGTTCCGGATCGGCGCGCAGAACAATGGCGAAGGCGGTCCTTCCGAAGGCTTTCACGGCGCAATCGATGAGCTAAGGCTTTATCCCGAGGCGTTGTCGGCGGATCGAATTCGGGAGCTGAGCGGGATAGAGTCCGAAGGGGAGCCGGCAAAAGAGGAGGTGGAAACCCTGATGGCCGTTTCCAACGTGGCTTACGGTAAAACCGCGCTTGTCTCGTCGTCGCGTGACGGCAACGTCGGATCGCGCGCATTCGACGATTCTGCCGGTACGAAATGGGAGAGCGAGGCCTCCGATCCGCAGTGGCTGATCGCCGACCTGGGCCAGCCGCACCGGATCAACCGCACGAAGCTCACTTGGGAGAGCGGCGGGTCGGGTCGGGCGTTCAACATTCAAGTATCAAACGATATGATTCAATGGGAGAACGTTTATTCCACGACGACGGGCAACGGCAGCGTAGTGGATGTCAGCTTCCAAGACAAGGATGTCAGGTTCGTCCGCGTTTTCGGCACGAAGCGGAACGGATCCGGCGGCTACGGCGTCCAGGAGTTCGAAGTATACGGGGAAGAAATTCCGTACCAGCCGCCTCCGGTGGCGCCTGTCCTGCCTCATCTGCCGATTCCGACGAATCCGCAGATTGCCTATCAGAAGATGGAGACGATCGTATTCGCCCATTTCGGCATGAATACGTTCACAGACCGGGAGTGGGGAACCGGAAACGAAAGTCCGTCCCTGTTTAATCCCACCGATTTTGATGCGAGGCAGTGGGTCAGCGCGCTTAAAGATGCGGGATTTAAGCTGCTGATCCTGACCGCAAAGCATCATGACGGCTTCGCTCTGTGGCCGAGCGCTTACACGACGCATGACGTAGCCAGCAGTCCTTGGAAAAACGGACAGGGCGACGTGGTCAAGGAAGTTTCCGATGCTTGTCTGGAGTTCGGCATTAAATTCGGACTTTACGTGTCGCCATGGGATATGCACGAGCCGACTTACGGCTCGGGTCTGGCTTATAATGATTTTTTCGTCAACCAATTGACCGAACTGATGACGAACTACGGTGAAATAAGCGAAATCTGGTTTGACGGCGCGAAGGGAGACAATACCCCTCAGGATTATGATACGGAAAGATGGTATTCCGTCATTAAGCAGTTGCAGCCCAATATCGTCATTTGGGGCGCTCCCGGAGATGCTCGCTACATCGGCAACGAAGACGGAATCGCAAGCGAAACAAATTGGGCCAAAGTTGTACCGCAGCAGCCGGGCAATCCTTACTGGACGCCCAACCAATATGGAGAGGGCAATCCGAACGGCACGGCATGGCAATCCGGCGAAGCCGACGTACCGCTGCGGCCGGGCTGGTTCTACCATGATTGGGAGGATACCCATATTAAAACGTTGCCGGAGCTGATCGATATTTATCAAAAGTCGGTCGGCAGAGGCGCCAACCTGCTGCTGAACGTATCGCCCGATAAGCGCGGCAAGCTGGTGGACAGCGATATCAACAGATTGATGGAGCTGCGCGAATGGATCGACGATGCGTACGGCACGAATCTGGCCGCGGGGGCATCCGCCTCAGCCAGCAATGTCAGGGGCAACGCTCCCGCTTACGCGGCGGGCAACCTGACCGACGGCAATTATGACAGCTATTGGGCAGCGGACGACCAGG
>JAQSXN010000585.1 GCA_029256665.1 Paenibacillus sp. | reverse complement strand
GGAGGAGGTCGTCGGCCAAAGAGAAGCCATGTACGGCAAGTTCCTGGAATCCGACTTCGACCTGCTAGGCAACGAACGGGCCATGTTCGAGTGGGCAGCCCGCCAGTCGTACATCGCGCTCGGCAATATGATGACGTCGGCCGCCTTAATCGGCATTGATTCTTGCCCGATCGAAGGCTTCGACAAGGCGCAAGCCGAGAACGTGCTCCGGGAGGAAGGACTCTTGGCCGATGGCTACGGGCTGGCCTGCATGGCGGCTTTCGGTTACCGCGTAAACGAACCGCGCGCCAAAACAAGGCGCGACCTGGCCGACATCGTGGAATGGGTAGACTAACATAGGCGCATGGCGGAATGGTTGGAGGTCATATCGCTCCAAATAAAAACAGACTCGCGTCAATTCGCAAGTCTGCTAAATGCGTAACGGACACCACGGCCGCTATATGGACAACAATCGCCATTCTCAGATTTTTAAGGACACAGGCGCCGCTATTTGCACCAAATCTGCCGCAACCGCGGCTGTCGGCACCGAATAACGTCTCTCTCGTCCGTTAGAATCGGAGAATGGCCGTTTCCAGCCAAATAGGGGCTACCGTGTCCGTTAGCCTCATGGCCCAACCGCAGGCTGGACCGAGCGCAGCCGTACGCGATGTCCCCGCCCGCACTGCCGGCGGTCACCGCGCCCCGACGCCCCGCTCGCCCGGCTTGCCCCGGCGCCGCTGCTGTTCGCGCCAGCCGCTCCCGCTACGGCGCCTGCAGCGGCAAATGGATCGTCGCGCGCAGCCCGCCGCCTTCGCGGCGCTCGTAGCGAAGGCCATACGCCTCGCCGAAGTGCAACTGGACGCGTTGGTGCACGTTGCGGATGCCGTAGCCCTTGTCCGCGGCTTCGCCGCGCACGATCTGCTCCAGCCGCTCCATGTCTACCGGCAGGAAGCCGTTATCCTCGACGATGAGCTGCAGCTCGTCGTCCCCCCCGCGGCGGACCGAGATCTTTATGACGCCTTCGCCGTCCATCGTGCTAACGCCGTGGAAGATGGCGTTCTCCACGAGCGGCTGCATGATGACCTTCGGCGTCGTATACCCTTTAAGCTCCTCGTCGATGTCCCATTCAACCTCGAACGTGTCCGGATATCGCTTCATCTGGAGACGGCTGTACGCCTGGACGTGCTCCAGCTCCTCCTCGATCGTGATCATCGTGCGCCCCTTGCTGAGCCCGATCCGCAGCAGCTTGGACAGATCCTTCACCATCTCCCCGACGTCCGTGTTGCCGCTTTCGAGCGCATACCAGTAGATGGAATCCAGCGTATTATAGAGCAAATGCGGCGTAATCTGAGAGTGCAGCATGGACAGCTCGTATTCCTTCTGCTTGATCTGCATGCCGTAATTATCCTCGAACGATTGGTCGAGGCGTTTGGTCATTTTCAGAAAAGCGCCGTATAAAATGCCGAATTCGTCAGGCCGCAGCTGTTCGTTGCCGATATCCAGATTTCTTCCCGGCTCGTACAGCTTCGTGATTGTAACCAGCCGGACCAGCGGCCTGACGATAATACGCAGCAGATAAAGGACGAAAGCCAGCACGAACACCAGGTAACAGGCGGAGAGCGCCATGAGCGTGACGAGCAGCGCCGACTGATTGCCGGTAATGGACTCGTACGGAATCTTGTAGACGAGCGTCGTGCCGTATGCGGCCTTCCTGGAGAAGGCGTAGAGCCACTTTCCGTCCCCCTCCTTGGCAAAATAATACCCCGAAGTCGACCGCCGGGCCTCCTCCGGTATCTCCGTTAACAAGCTTATGTCCGAACCCGCCTTCATCAGCAGTTCATCCTGATCGTTGAACAGGTATAACCCCGCATGCGCCGGCAGCTGCACGGAGACCAGGTCCCTCGTCAGCAGCACCTCCAGCTTGCCCACGACCAGCAGGCCGATGGTTTCCGAATACGACTTCGGATTCTGGATGCTCCGCATGAAGCTGACGGTATGGCCGCCCGGCATCGACACCAGCCGGACGTTCGCCCCGCCTCCGCCCCCAATGGCTTCCCTTGCCCAATCCGGCAGCCCCGTCAAATATTCGCCGTAATATTTGAAGCCTCTCGGCTTATACATCGTTTCGAACGGCGTCTGCCTGCCTTCGATATTTTTCATGTACAGCGTATATTCGGTGCCGTCCGCCGTCCAGCGCTCCAGGATGGAATCCGCCAAGCTAATTTGCCCTAGCGTCTCGATGCCCGTCCAGAAGTCGTACTGCTCGGGATTGCTGAAGAAATGATTGTCCAGCAGCGTCACCGCTTTATCGTTGACGGAGGATAACGTCTTCTCGATCGTGACATGATTTTGGTTCACGAGTTGGAGCGTGGTCCGGCCGATCTCGTGGGTCATGGAATCGGAAGTGCGCATCGCCGAAATCCAGCCGACGATTAGAAACGGTCCGACGATAAACAACAGGAAGGCGATCGTCACTTTGTATTTGAGACGCAGCTTGCTCACCTCTATGCTTCCTTGCGGTATTCGGCTGGGCTGACGCCCGCGTACCGCTTGAACATGCGGCTAAAGTGCTCCGGCGATTCGTAACCGACCTCGTAGGCCACCTCGTAACGCTTCTTGTCCGTCGTCGCGAGAAGCCGTTTCGCTTCTTCGATCCGCAGCTCCGTGACGTAATCCCACAGGTTTTTTTTCATCTCGCGTTTGAATAGGTATCCGAGATATGCCGTGCTGAAATGAACCTCGCTTGCGATATCCTGTATCTTGAGCGCCGGATTGCTGTAATGCTGGCGCACGTAGCCGGTAATGCGCGCCAGAATGGATTGATCGCGCTCCTTGCCGAGCTCGTAGACGAGCACCTCCGCCTCGGACAGATAGTCGCGCAGCCTCTCTAGTCTCGCTTCTCCCATTACGCCCTGAAAGTAGGAGGCGGGATCGAATCGCTGCAACTGAACGCCGCGGCCGTTGGCCTGTTCCAGAACGAGGCCATACACGCGATAGACGAGCATGCCGAAGCAACTGCTGGCCAGCTCCTCCGAATGGCTGATCTCGCCGAGCGCCCTAAGCATCGCGGCGTGATTGACATAACCGGCCGTTCCGTTCGCGGATTTCAGCATGCCGACGTATTCGTCCACCTTGACCATCCATTGCGCGATATTGAGACTA
>JAQSXN010000584.1 GCA_029256665.1 Paenibacillus sp. | reverse complement strand
CGGCCTATCGCTAGATCGAATCCATGAAGTGGATTTCTCCGGCGAGTATACATCCGGAACGCCCGCGTTCTACCGCTTCGAACTGTACGTCGAAGAGAAGGGCGATACGTTCCTCGACTTCGCGGGATGGGGCAAAGGCGTGGCGTTCGTCAACGGCTTTAACCTCGGCCGGTTCTGGGAGGCCGGGCCGCAGACCCGGCTGTACGTCCCGGCGCCGCTGCTCAAGGAAGGCCTGAACGAGATCATCCTGTTCGAAACGGAAGGCAAGATCGGCGATGGCATCACGCTCACGGACGAGCCGGGACTCGGACCAGTTAGCAGCTAATCGTACGACGATATCCTGCTCGCTATGGACCAGCTTGGTCTTGGTCCCGTCGGCAGCTAATCAGCAGCTAATCGTGACGACGATATCCTGCTCGTAATTGCCGAAGCGTTTGCCGAATAGGCTGACGCCGCCGGCATGCACGGCATTGTCGGAGGATTCGATGCGCAGCAGGATTTCCTCGCCCGCCGCGATCGGAAGCTCCTTGACCGTCACGTCCGACAGCTTGACGCCGTCCATGTAGGTGCCGTCACCTGTTACTAGCAGCGTCTTGAGCAGGCCGTATTGCGTATTAAACGCTTCCCACCATTGGGGGGTCAGCTTTCCTTTCGTCAAGCCGAAGTCGCCCGGCGAAGTCCATGTGCACAACTTTACGCCGCCGATCGAAAATACGATGTCGGATAACCAGTTTTCATCGTAGCCGGGCGCCTCGGAACATATTTCAAGCGAGATGCGCAGGCTGCTGACCGGCTTGCGTCCCGTCAAATAATTGGGGATGCGGTATTCCACGAAACCGCTGGCGAACCAGAGATGCTGAGCCAGTACATGTTCGGGCTCCGCGAAGTACCTTGGATCGTCTCTCATGCCGATCAGCTTCGTCTCCGACGCGAGCCCGCATGTCGGCTTCACGTGGTAAGCCGAATACTGTCCGATGGGGATCGAGCTGGTATAGTGGTTGTACGGTTGTTCCGCAGACTCCGCCGATGCCGGCGCGTCGCGAAACAACAGCGTAGCCTGGTCCATATTCAGTCTGCATATTTTTTGGGTGCCGCGTTTCCCGGCCGTTACTTCGGTCGCCAGGATGCCGGCTTCTACCAGTTGGCTGACATGTTTGGTTACGATGGCCGAAGAGATGCCGAGCCGTCCGGCCATCTCCTTTACGTTGAGCTGCTCGTGCTTCAGCAGCTCGATCATTTGGATGCGTGTCTTGGATGCGAGCGCTTCGAACAAAGGCAGATTGCGTTGATTGACTTCCAGATTCATGAGAAGCTCCTTCGGAACGGCAGCTGGCTGTCCGTTTACGTGTTTGAAGTGATTATATAACTGTTTCATTAACGTAACAAGGGTTGAGTTAACAATAGGTAATGTTTGGAGGTCCCCCCTATAATGCGGCATCTTCCCGAATCGTATAACTAGAGGTGATCTACGATGATATCCAAAAAACATTGTTTGTTCTGCACCGAGCTCGTCGCGGCGGAACGGGATGGCGAATATGTAACATATTACGGGTGCATGTGCGCTCCGCAAGGCAATTACAGGCTGAAAATCGATGCCTATTCGGCAATCGCCGCCTTCCCGCATGAATACAAAAGAAGGTTGCTTCCGATTCTGTCCGCTCATGTCCGCGAGCTGGACGAGCAGGGCGAACGGGCAACGCTCACGCTGGAACAAGCCGAAGCGATCATGTCCGCTCCGGAAGTGCCGATGACCGCCGATCAGAAGGAACGCCGGCTGCTGCGATATGTTTATCAAAAGTCGGAAGCGCCGGGCGATCCCGTCAACCTGCATCCGCTCTCCCGTTCTTATAACGTGGCTTATGCTTCGAACTTGCAGGAGCTGGTCTATCTCATCGAAAAAGCTCGCGACGCGGGATGGTTGCTTCGCGAGGGTGCCGTACTAAGGCTGACGGATGAAGGCTGGGCGGAGGCGGCCGCGGTGTCGGGCGGCGAAAGGCGCAAAGAATGCTGCGTGCTGCCCGGCAGCGAGGATATGTATGCAATGTGGATAGCCGATGTTCCGGCAGGTCTCGAGCAATGCGGCTATCGGCCACGGCTGCAGCAGCCAGAGAAGCTTAGAAGAATGGAGGACGGCACGTCCGCCGCCATCGTTTCGTGCAAGCTGTTCATTGTCGATATCTCTGACGCCGGTCCCGAGACGTATTACGCCGCGGGTTTCGCGGCGAGCGCGGGCGTGCCGGTCTTGTGGACCATTCATAGCGCCGTGGCGGAGCGTCATGCCGATCTGTCTCAGTGGCTGCGCCCGATGCCTTGGGACAACACGGCTCAATTAATCGAACGGTTAAGAGAGCGCATTTCTTAATCGAATAGGAAGTCAGCATGAAATTGCCTGCTATTACGACGGCTTCAAAATACGACGACTGCCGTTTGCCATAAAAATGAGCATTTTCTCATTCGCCCGACTGTTTCAATAGGGTTCCGCTCAGGTTAAAGAAGGATAGGCGCAAGCAATTGCCGCTTGCAACTACTAACTAACGAAACCGAGAGGAAGATGAACATGAACAAAAATACGAAAACGCCAGCCCATAAAACAAACAAAATGAAGCTGATGCTTACAGCCACGATGTGCGCCGTCCTGCTCTTCGGAGCAGCGGCATGCAACAACGGCAACGGCAACGACGTGAACGTAGACGCCAACGTGAACGACGCGAACAACAATGCGCCAGCCGTGACAGACGATGCGGTCGTGCCGACCGAACCTGCAGCGAACGGCGGCAACGCCGCCGAATAACATACGGATCTTGAAAGGCTAACCGTCTTTGCTAAACCTTCAGCCGCTCCGCCTCCGCGGAAGCGAGCTGGAGGTTTTTTCGTTTTATTGCTTGTATGAGGGAGCGCGAGAAGGAGCATTAGAGCTAAAAAGTATAGTTGCAGACGACGGCAAAAAGCTACGAGTCTAGCCGCCAAAGGACGGCATAGCCGATTCGCCATAGGTGACAAGGACATGATGCAAGCAAAAAAGGCAGAGCCGGTTAACGGCTCGCCTTTTTTTGTTTTGAGTAATTAAATCAGAGGAAATACATAACGGACCAAGAAGTACAGAAAACCGAAAAAGATGAGCACGTAAGCGGTGTATTTGATAAACGTAGCAATA
>JAQSXN010000583.1 GCA_029256665.1 Paenibacillus sp. | reverse complement strand
ATGACCCCCGCGCTATACTTGTATATTCAAGGCTTCTCCTATAGCAAAATGGGATATGCCTCCGCGATCGGTCTCGTCCTGTTCCTGCTGTTATTGCTGCTGACCTGGGCGAACTACCGGTTCGTCAAAAACACAGAGACTATCGACTAGAGAGGGGGGATTCGCCCATGCGATTCCGATTGGCGGCCGTGCCGCATTACTTGGTGCTGGCGATCCTGCTAGGGCTGACGCTGTTTCCTTTCTATATGCTGATCGTCAGCTCGCTGAAATATTCCGAGCAAATGATTTTGAACTTCTGGGGCGTCGGCTTCCCGCTGCATCTCGATAATTACGTGACGGCGTTCAAGCAAATCGGACCTTTCATCTGGAATACGGTGTTCATCTCCAGCTGTATCGTAATCGGCGTTCTGATCATTTCGTCGTTCGCGGGTTATTCGTTCATGCGGTTTTCGTATCCCGGCAAAAACGTGCTGTTCATGCTCATCCTGTCGCTCATGATGGTGCCGGGCTTCCTCATTCTCATCCCGCAGTTTTTGCTCGTACAGAAGCTGGGCATGCTGAATACGTATCAAGGGCAAATATTTCCTCCGATGGCGTTCGGCGCTTCGATGGCGACGTTTCTGATGAGGACGTTTTTCGAGGGGCTGCCGCGAAGCTTGCTGGAGGCGGCCGAAACGGAAGGAGCCGGAGAGCTGCAAATTTTCGCCAAAGTGGTCATGCCGCTTTCGCTGCCGGTCATTTCCACGGTGTCGATCATCAACTTCCTGTCCGGCTGGAACAACTATATTTGGCCGCTCGTCTCGACTACGGGGGAGAAGGTCAAGCCCGTCATACTCGCTTTAAGCACCGTGACCGGCAGCATAGATCAAGGCATCAGCGTCAAGCTGGCCGGATACATTATCTCGTCGATCCCGCTGCTCGCGCTCTTTCTAATCGCTACCAAGCCTTTTATCTCCGGCATTACGTCGGGCGCGGTGAAAGGTTAGGATAGAAGAAAGCCATTATACACATAAGGGGTGTACACCGATGTCGAATGGAACAAAGAGACTGTTCTCCAAAGGCTTGACGCTTGCAGTGGCATCGTCCATCCTCCTCGCGGCATGCAGCACGTCCAAGTCGGACGATAATAAGACCGCGGAGGGCGGCGAGAAGACGATTAATCTGACGTTTGCCGTGGAAACGCCGAAGCAGGAGGAGATCAAGGCGGTATGGCAGGAAATCGTGAACGGCTACGCGCAGAAAAAGCCGAATGTGAAAATCAAGCTCGACTATGCGCCGAACGACGGCGACGCCTTCCGCACCTGGCTGACGACCGGCCTGATCGGAGGTACCGCTCCGGAAATCGTGCCGAGCCGCTACACATGGACGCACGAAGATTTGAACAAGGATCTGCTCGTCGATTTGACGGCGGAATATGACAAGCCGAATCCGTATACGGACAATAAAACGTGGAAGGACACGTTTACGCCGACGATTCTGAACGAGATGAAAAATCCGATATCGGCCAAGCTGTCCGGTGTCGCTCTGCAAACGCTGGCGATCCGCGTATTCTACAACCAGGATTTGTTCAAGAAGCACGGCCTGCAAGTACCGAAGACATGGACCGAATTTATCGACGCGCAGAAGAAGCTGAAAGCGGCGGGGGTTACGCCGTTCGCCTTCGCCAATTCGAAGCCGGGCGACAACCATTTGCTGTGGGTCACCAATCTGATGACGAACCAGATCGCGGCCGACAAGGTCAAGTCGTACGACTGGAACCAGAACCGCCAGCTGGAGCTGAACGAGATCGCGGGCGCCGTCGATCAAGATACGATTAATCTGCAAGCGGCCGACTGGTTCGGCGTAATGCCGATCATTAAAGACTGGTCGCAATATTTCGCCAAAGGCTATAACGGCATGAACGGCGACACGGCGAAGGAAATGTTCATCCGCGGCGACGTCGCGATGGTCATGGCCGGCAATTACGAGCTGAACACGATTCAGGATTCGAAAGCGAGAAAATTCGAATTCGGCACGTTCGCGCTGCCTTACTTGACGAAGAAAGAACATCCGAATGCGGCCGAGAAATATTACGAGCTGGGCGGATACCCGGACATGGTGTTCACGATTCCGAAAAAAGTGACCGGCGACAAGCTGGAAGCGTCCGTCGATTTCCTCAAATATTTGTCCTCGCCGGAAGTGGCGACGGTGATGGGAAACAAAATGTATACGGCGACGACGCTCGTCGGCGTCAAGCTTCCCGATCATCTGCAAGGCTTTCAATTCGTCGGGGAACGCATTCTGGTCAACTTCTACGCCGCCCATATCAGCAAGAAGCTGAATGAAGATTTGGTGCGGATCGGCCAGCTGTATTTGGAAGATTCCGTCACGCTGGACAAGTATGCGGCCGAGATGCAGAAGACGCTCAAGAACGACATGAACGATACGATGAAGTTGAACAACTGGACCAAAGACAATCAATACGGATCCAAGAAATAACGGGATCCGGCCCCGATTCCCCCGGCGCCCGTACAGACGGCCAACCGGGGGAATTGCCTGAATACGGACACGGGTCCGGATCCCGACCGGGAGGGAAAACGGATGAATTGCATCGTTATCGTTTGCGACACGCTGCGTGTCGATCATTGCGGCCCTTATCATCTTGGCAGGCCGTTGAACCGGGTCGTTAGCCCGGAGCAGCCGGAGTGGACCGTGCCGACGCCGAATATGGATCGGCTCGCCCGCAGGGGCACCGTGTTCGACAACGCCTGGTGCGGCTCGACTCCCTGCATGCCGGCGCGAAGAGATATTTATACGGGACGGTACGAATTTCTGGAGCGCGGATGGGGTCCCTTGGAGGATAATGACCTCGATTTGCCGCGGCAGGTATCCGGGCCGCCGAATCAATCGCTCGGCTGGCAGCTCGGGCAAGGGTATCCGGTCAGCTATATGGTGACCGACCATTTTCATTTGTGGGAGCAGGGCGCGGGCAATTATCATATGGGGTACACCGGATTCGACTTCGTTCGCGGCCACGAGGCGGACGCCTGGAAGACGGATCCGGTCGTCTTCCCTTGTCCGGACGACGCGGATCATAAGGTCGAACGTCACCATCGGAACGTTCACCTGACGCGCAAGTCGGAGGAGGACTATTTTTGCGCCCAAGTGTTCGCGCATGCGGCGGATTGGCTGGAAGCG
>JAQSXN010000582.1 GCA_029256665.1 Paenibacillus sp. | reverse complement strand
TCATCCGGCACCGCGTGCTCCTCCGAGCTGAACATCGGCGCTGAAAGCACGCGATCGATGTCCGCCTCCGTCCGGCGGAAGGCGGGGTCGCATCCTTTGCAGCCGTCGCGACGGGTTGACGCTCTCTCGGGAGCCATCATGCCCTCCTTACGATTCGATCCGCAGGACGGTCACCGACATCGGCGATAGCTTGACCCGCAGCGTAGTTCCTTGCAGCTCGAAGCCATGGAACGGCGCGGGAGCCACGAGCTCCGGCTGCTCGAACGTATTGTGCGCATCCATCGCGCCCGCCGTCAGTTCGGTGCCGCTTACGCGCAGCCCGGCTTCCGCGAGTCCCCGCAAATCGATGCTCAGCTCCCCTGCGCCGTTCGGATCGACGTTGCACAGGCTGATGTGAATGTTGCCCAGCGCATCCCTGGAAGCGCTGGCCGATAGCTTGGCAATGGACTCCCCGCCGTGCGAATACGTTTCATCCGAAGCAAGCCCCAGCTCAAGCCGCTCCGCGTCGTGATGCACCTTGTACATATCGAACACGTGATAGGTCGGCGTCAGCAGCATCCGCTCCCCCTCCGTCAGGATGACGGCCTGGAGCACGTTGACCACCTGGGCGATGTTCGCCATCCGCACGCGGTCGTTATGATCGTGGAAGATATGGAAGTTCAGACCGGCGACAAGGGCGTCCCGAATCGTATTCTGCTGGTACAGGAAGCCCGGATTCGTGCCCGGCTCCACGTTGTACCAAGTGCCCCACTCGTCGATCACGAGACCGACCCGCTTGTCCGGATCATACCGGTCCATAATGGCGGAGTGGCGGGTAATCAGCTCGTCCATGCGCAACGTTTTCTTGAGCGTCACGAACCAATCGGCTTCCGTGAAGCCGGTCGCGGCTCCTTTGTCCGCCCAAACGCCCGGGACGGTATAGTAATGAAGCGAGATGGAATCCAGATGGCGGTGGGCTTCGCGCATCAGCACGTCCGTCCATTCGTAATTGTCCTCGTTCGGGCCGCACGCGATTCTATGAATCTTGTTGTCGCCGTAATTGCGGACGTAGGTTTGGTAACGCTTGTAAACATCGGCGTAATATTGCGGCCTCATGTTGCCGCCACAGCCCCAATTCTCGTTGCCGACGCCGAAGTAAGTCAGCTTCCATGGTTTTTCGCGGCCGTTTTTCGCTCTAAGCTCCGCCATCGGCGACACGCCTTCGAACGTCATGTATTCGACCCACTCGGACATCTCCTGCACCGTGCCGCTGCCCACGTTGCCGCAAATGATCGGCTCGCATTCGAGCAGCTCGCAAAGCATCATAAATTCGTGGGTTCCGAAGTGGTTGTTCTCCACGACGCCGCCCCAATGCGTGTTGATCATCCGCTTGCGCTCCTCGCGCGGACCGATGCCGTCCTTCCAGTGGTATTCGTCCGCGAAACATCCCCCCGGCCAACGCAGCGAAGGGATGGCAATGCCCTTAAGCGCCTTCAAAACATCGTTGCGGATGCCATTGGTGTTCGGAATCGGCGAATCTTCCCCCACCCAGATGCCTTCGTAGATGCATCTGCCCAGATGCTCGGAGAAGTGGGCATACAGGTTGCGGTCTAGCTTGCCTAACGTCTGGTCCGCTTGAATCGTCAAAACGTTGCTCTTAGTCATCGCACTAACCTCGCTATTCGAATAAAGTAGGTCGCCTTAATTGGATTAACATAATCATAAATCCAATTAGCATTTAAGTTAATCCTACTTATAGAATAGTTCGGTTAAGCTATTTTAGCAATCCTTTTTTGTCGAGCCAGATCAAATAAAGTTTAATATGTTCGTCCCAGTACCCCCAGGAATGATCTCCTGGCCCCTCGGAGTAATCCAGCTCGTAACCGGCTGCCCTGCATGCATCGCGGAACGTAAGATTCTCCTCGTACAGGAAGTCCTCCGTGCCGCACCACTGGTACAGCGGCGGCATAGCCGCGCCGTTTTCCTTGGCGCGGCCGAGCACCGCAAGCAAATCGTTGTCGCTGCCTTCGACGGGCTCGTCTCCGAAGATCAAATGGAACGATCGCTCCCGCATTTCGTCGATCTTTGTTTTTTGCACGAATGCGGCCACGTCAAGCACCCCCGAGAAGCTTCCGGCGGCGGCGAAACGATCCGGCTGGCGGAGCGCCCACTTAAACGATCCGTAACCGCCCATGGACAGCCCGGCAACGAAGTTGTCCTCGGGCTTGTCCGACAGCGGGAACATGGAGCGTGCGACGAACGGCAGTTCCTCGCTCAGGAACGTCCAGTAATTGCCGCCGTACGCCATGTCCGTATAATAGCTGCGATGCACGTTCGGCATTACGACCGCGATCCCGTATTGGTCGGCATACCTCTCGACGGACGTTCTTCGCGCCCAGATCGTATCGTCGTCCGAGAAGCCGTGGAGCAAATATAATGTTTTGTACTTTATGTTCTCCGGTTTCGTTTTTTCTCCCCGCGGCTGCTGCGGCAGCAGCACCGTCATTGAAGTGTTAAGACCAAGCGTTTCGGAATGGAAATTGCATGTCATCATGGCCATATAAGGTTTCCTCCTCGTTAATAAAAGCCTTTTCATTCCCATGCTAACAGAAAGTAGCCGGACGCGAAACCGATTGCATGCCCCTTGCCTCACAAATTCATTCCGTTTTCACCATGAGAGATTTTTCATTTTTTTCTCATAAACGCTCAGAATGACGTCCGGAGCGGCTTTCGCCTTCTCATTTGCCAAAAATGGGGTGTTTCGGCTGTGATATATTGATTTCAGCGAAAACATGAATCCAGAGAAGAAGGGACACACTGACACCATGAGAAACGGAAATCTATTGAAGCACATCGTAAAAATCGGCGCATGCGGCGCCATCGTTTGGTCGGCTCTTACGTTCGGCGCGAACGCGGACACGGCTCATGCAGCTACTCCTACCTCGATCGCTTTAATTGACAGCAGCAAAGATTACATAGGAACGCCTTATCTGTACGGCGCATCGACGAAATCGACCGCGGCGTTCGATTGCTCTTCCTTCACGCAACAGATGTTCGGAGCGATCGGCGTTTGGCTGCCGCGCACCTCCTCCGCTCAAGCCTTTATGGGCAAGAAGGTGGACAAAGGCTCCATCAGCATGGGCGATCTCGTATTCTATAGCACGAACGGCGGCAAGTCGATCAGCCACGTCGCGATCTA
>JAQSXN010000581.1 GCA_029256665.1 Paenibacillus sp. | reverse complement strand
GTCCTTGGCGTTCGAAGGATCCCACTTCACGAAAAACTCATATTGCCCGTCGCCGTCCACATCCCCGACGCTCATATCGTTCGCGGAGTAGGAATAGGCCTCTCCCTTCGGCGTGACGCCGTCCACGGGCTTTCGCAGCGGAATCTCGCAATAAGCATCCCTCCACGGGGTAACCGAGGCGCTGCGTTCCTTCTCCTCTCCCACCTGAGCGCCGCATACGTAGTAGTCCGATGCTGCCGAGCCGCTGCGGTCGAGATAATTTGTGCTGTCGCTAACGGTCGCAATCCAAATACTGTCGCGGTACACATTGAAATTCGCGCCGGTCAAGCCATGGCCGTCATAGCCGGTCGCTTCGCTCCCGAGCAGTCTCCAGCTCAGGAATACGCCTTCGGACGTACACATGGCGACCAGCCCCCGGTCCAAATGCTCCAGCTGGATCATGGACGATTCGCCTCCCCTCCGGGCTTCGATGAAGCAATGGACAGCGCGGCGATTCGCTCGCGGCGCTGTCCATTGATCTTCTTACTGCCGTGATTCTTTGTAGAGCTTGTTGATCTCCTCGATATAATCGTCTCCGCCGGTCGTTCTCCACAGCTCGATGGCCTTGTCCAGCCCGGCGTCGTCGATTTGTCCAACGATATATTGGATCCGCGCGTCGGCAATGATGTTGTCGAGCTGCTGTCCCTTCTGCGCGTACACTTCGGATACGAGCGGTTGAGCCGGGTTGGCGACGACGATGTCTTCGTTGGCCGTTTGAACCTCGGCGATCATGTTGTTGATATCCGTTTGCTCCAGCGTCGGCGCGTCCGGGCCGATGAACGTGAGCATTTGATTAAGGCCGTTGTATTGCTGCAGCAAGCCGGGATCCAAATTCTCCTTCGGAACGATATAACCGTCCACCATGTCGTAGTGGGTGCCTTCCACGCCGTAACCGAGCAAATTCTGCATCTCCACGTCGCCCAGCTTATCGATGAAGCCGAGAACCTTCTTCAATTCCTCTTCCGTCTTGACGGTAGACTTCGAGATCGCGAGCATGCCAGTGTAGCCGGTTGTCGGCATGTCCCGATGTCCCTTCGGACCGACCGGCGCTTGGAAGACATTCGTGTAGGAGCTGTCTCTTGGCTCCTTCTCCTGCATCGGGCTGTTGAGACGCCGGGCATTATCCGCCACGTCCACGAACACGCCGGCTTCGCCGTTCACGAACGGATCATTCCATACGGCCGAGTCCATCACCGCGAAATCTTCGTTGACGAGCCCTTCCTCGTACAGCTTGCGGAAGAACTTGAGCGCTTCCTTGTATTCCGGCGTCATATGCGTCGGCACCAGGTTGCCGCTGCCATCCTCGCCCCAGCCGTTCGGCGCTCCGAACCAAACCTGCATGATGTCCCAAGGACCCGCGTATTTCGTAATGACAACGCCGTATGTGTCGTCCTTGCCGTCTTTATCCGGATCGTTTTCTTTGAACGCTTTCAGGACATTGTAGAATTCATCGATCGTTTTGGGCGGCTGCAAGCCGAGGTTATCCATCCATACCTTATTGAGGGTGACGCCCATCCGGCCAAGGACGCGCTCCCGGTAGACCCCGTAATTTTTGCCGTCGATGGAGGAGTTGCTCAGCACGATCTCATTAGCTTGGCTGAGGTTCGGGTAGTCCTTCAGATAGGGACCTACCTCCCAGAACGCGCCGGCGCGCGCCGCGCTGATAAAGCTCGGCGTCTTGTCGACCACCATAATCGTGGGCAGCTGTCCCGAAGCGAGCGTAATGTTGACTTTGTCGGGATAGGAGCTGTTCGGCACGAATTGAATGTCCAGATCGGTGTTGGTGTACTCTTCCAGCCGTTTGATGACCGGACTGTCGGCGTTTGGAAGATTGGTATCGAAGGATTGCATCATGATGCTGATTTTGAACGGTTCTTCCTTGGCAGGCTCCCCGTTCCCTTTGTCTCCCGCGTTTTGCGTGCTTTGAGGCGGAGCGCTTTCCGAATTGCCGCCCGTTCCTCCGTTGCCGCCCGAGCAAGCCGACAACGCCAATACGGACGATAGAACTAGGAATGCCAGGATTTTTCTCAAACCGAATGGTTTATGTTTCATTGAATGCCCTCCTCTTTCATAAATGATTGGAATATATAGATATCACGAATGTGATCATCTACCCTTTGATGGAGCCCAAGAGCACTCCCTTGGCGAAATGCTTTTGCAGAAACGGATATACCAAGAGGATCGGAAGCGTTCCGACGACAATGACCGCCATCTTCACCGATTGATCCGGCGGTTCGACGAAGTTCGGATCCATGGCGCTCATATCGCCCGCCGCCATCTGCGACAGCATGACGATTTCCCTCAGGATTACCTGAAGCGGCCATTTCTGGTGATCGTTCAGAAACAGCAGCGCCGAGAAGAAATTGTTCCAGTGGCCGACCGCGTAGAACAGGCCGAACGTCGCGAGGATCGGCTTCGACAGCGGCAGGACGATGCGCCATAACACGCCCAAATCCGTACAGCCGTCGATTCGGGCCGATTCCTCCAAGCCGGGAGGAAGCTCCTGGAAGAAGTTTTTAATAATAATCATGTTGAATGCGCTAATCGCGCCCGGCAGGATAACGGCAGCATACGAATCCAGCAGCCCGAGCTCCTTCACGACCAGATATCCCGGAATCATGCCGCCGCTGAACAGCATCGAGAAGATAACCAGATTCATGATGAGGCTGCGCCCGAGCAAGTCTCTGCGGGAAAGCGAGTAGGCCATCGTAAACGTAAACGCCAGGTTGGCCAGCGTGCCGGCAATCGTAATGATGACCGAGTTGATCAAGCTGCGGGATACCGTATCCGTCGAGAAAATGTATTGGAAAGCGGCGATCGACGGGTCGCGCGGGAAGATGAAGAACTCCCGTTCCATAAGCTCCACTTCCGTCGCGAACGATCCTGCGATGATGTAAATAAACGGCAGTACCGTGACGAGCGCCAGAATGCCTAGGAATAAATAATTGAAGCCATCGAATAGCTTCTCGCCGAGCGAGTCGTGTTTGCTGTTCATTCTTGTTCCCCCTCTCCGGTTAAAAGATGCCTTCTTGCCCGAATCGCTTGGCAAGACGGTTGCTGCCGTAGATCAGCAGAATGCCCACAACCGATTTGAACAGCCCGATGGCGGTACTGTAGCTGAACGCTCCTTGCGTAATGCCT
>JAQSXN010000580.1 GCA_029256665.1 Paenibacillus sp. | reverse complement strand
CTTTTAGGCTAGTCTGGACCTGTAACGGTTGTGGTAGAGCTTATTGGGCACCCAACATGG
Organism: Paenibacillus sp.; assembly: GCA_029256665.1. Taxonomy (GTDB): domain Bacteria; phylum Bacillota; class Bacilli; order Paenibacillales; family Paenibacillaceae; genus Pristimantibacillus. Next base: position 3,128 of record JAQSXN010000580.1, on the reverse strand, counting down.
CAATATTGGCTGATTTCCTTAAAATAAGCTCACTGGCAACCCTTACAATCGGGAAAGTGGCGTTTAAGGTACAATAGGCGCTATGGCAACCGTTAGACCGTTAGATGGATAGACAGTTAGACGGATAGACGGTTAGACGCAGATCATTCATATACAGAAAAAAGCGCATAGACCGCAAAGTCTAGCGCCTTCTTGCTTACTAATATGAAGTTTCAGAGAGGGCTGATCGGAGCGGCCGCACGCGGATAACGCAGCTCGTATCGCGCATCGTCGATCCACTCTCCCTTGCCGAAGTCGCGTCCCGCAACGACAACGCGATCCCGATAGACGTCGACGAACAGCCCTTGGCTGCCGTCCTTATGCTCATCAGCGTCCGTCCAGAGGTACGCGACGGACGCCCCGCCGAACATGGCGGGCAGCTCTCCTCCTCCATCGTAGAAAGCGTTCGGCGTCTCCAGCTCCCAATGCGTATGGCCCGTGAACAGAATGGCCTCGGGATGGCCGGCGAGCGCGGCCCGCAGCTCGTCGTCTTGGACGACGCCGTGCCAGCCCTGCGCTTCCGACGAACCCGCCACCGTATTCTTGAGCGGCTGGTGCAGGAACACGAAGGTCGGGCGATCCGGCGAGCCTTCCTTCAGCTTCTCGTCCAGCCATTGCAGTTGCCCGTTCGATAACGAGCAGTAGAGCATCAAGCTTCGCTCCGTGCCCAGGAAGATGAAGTGATAACCGCCGATCCACAGGTCATGATAAGGCGCGACTGTCCCCGTCTCGTTTAAGAAGCGCTCGATGGGATCGTTCGGACCATCGGGCCCGGCGTCGCCAGGCAGCATGGACATCCCGACAAGGCTGTCTCTATGCTCTTCCCATAGGCGGCTAAGCTCCGCGAAATCCAGCGAGCCGGCATCGTAGCTGTCAGACAACCCGGCAACCTCCAGGAACCGTTTCACTTGCTCCTCCCACTCCCCCGGCGAGACATCATGGTTCCCCGTCGTCATGGCCAAATCCGGGAGCCCGCTCCGATGTTCGTTCCATATGCGCCGGAATTCCGCGTATTCGGCAGGGAAGCCGTGATCCGTTACGTCACCGGCATGCATAATGCCTGCGGACGACGGCGCCAGCTCCCGGATCTGCCGCAGCGCCTCCCCGAAGTTCCGATTGTAGACATGGTCCCCGTCTGCCGTCACATGAGTGTCCGTCAGCACCTGAAAGGACAGCAGCGGCTGCCCGTCCTCCGTTTTCCCCATCTCGATTCCTCCTCGTTCTCCGTTCTTCCTAACCTCCATGCCCCTTGCTGCTTATATTCAACCCAATCACTCCCGCGACGATAACGCCGATCCAGAGCGCCGAAGATAATGTCAATTTCTCCCCAAAAACAAAGGTTCCGAAAATCGCGATCAGCACGATGCCGACGCCAGACCATACGGCATAGACGAGGCTCACCTGCAGGTAACCCAGCGCGAAGTTCAGGAACGTAAAGCTGGCGCCGTAAAAAACGAACATCAAGATCGACGGCAGCAGCCTCGTAAAGCTTTCCGAATATTTCATGCTGATCGTGCCGGACACCTCCAGCACGATCGCGCACGCAAGCAACAGCCACCCCATTCGCGCATCCATCCTCGCCATCTTCATCGCGCAACCGCGAGCTCCGCAAAGCTCCTTACCGCAACATCCGCCGCCGGCAATGGCGCCGTCGACGTTTCCCGGGCAGCCTGCGCGATGCCGATCGATACCGCTGCTCCCGCCGCCCGTGCCATCAGCATATCCCCGTTCGTATCGCCGATAACCGCGGCTCGCGACGGCTCCACGCCGAGCAGGCTGCAAGCAAGCAGCGCCATATCGGGGAACGGCTTGCCGTTCGCCACGGCATCCGTGCCTACGCAAGCATCGAATAAGGAGCGTATGCCGAGCCACTCCAAATGCCGCTCAGCCGCCGCGGTCTCGTCCGCCGTCACGACGGCCAGCTTCAACCCCGCATCGCGGCAACGCTCCAGGAACGGCAGAACATGCGGCAGCAATCTAGCCGTTCTCTCCTCCTCCAGCAAGGCGTCCGCTTCCGCCTTGGCGTTCATCGCGACCACCATGGCGGCCGCCCATGAGCAGCCGGAGAAGCGGTAACCCTCAACCGCCGCGATCGTCAGCAAATCGTCGACGGTTCCCATCGCGAGCGGACCGTTCCTGTCATAGTCATCGATGCGTCCGTCGGCGCCACTTCGGCGTATGCCGATTAGCCGTTCGATCTCTTCGACCTTCGCCTCATTCCAACCGAACGCCGAGGAGCAGGAAGCGAGCAACCGCTCGCTCCACTTCCCCCAGGTATAAATAAAATCCAGCAGCGTCCCGTCTTTGTCGAACAGAATCGCGTCCACCTCATAGACGCCGCTCCTTACTCCAACCTTGATATGCGGCATATTCCGCTCCTCCTACCCGTTGCTGCGGTCCAGCTCGCGCTGCGCCGTCTCCTTCGCTTCCTTTAGCGCTTCCGCCGCAGGCACGTTGCCGATTTGCACTTTGTCCGCCGCGATCTTAAGCGCGTCGTAGATTTTGCCGCCCGTCGGATCCTGGAACGGCATGGACGCATGGGACGCCTGCTTCAGCGGAATCGTAATTTGCGGATTCGCTTTGCTGAACTCGATGAAAGCCGGATCTTCAAGCGCGGATTGGCGCACGGCGATGTAGCCCGTGTTCATGGACCAGAATGCCGTATTCTCCGGACTCATGAAGAAGCTGTACCACTTGAACGCCGCTTGCTGCTGCTCCGGGCTCGCCTTGGCCGGAATGCCCGCCATGATCGCGCTCGCCACCGGCTTGCCCGGTCCTTTTCCTTCCCAGCCCGGCTGCTCCATCGCGGCGACGATGCCGAAGTCGAGGTCGCCTTGGTCGCCGCTGGAGCCCGTGTAGCCCGCCGCGCTGCCTTTCATGACGTCGTCGATCGTTTTGTACCAGTACTCCCAGCCTTGTCCGCCGGAATGGATGCGCATAATGCCGTCCTCGTGAATCCACTTGCGGAACAGATCCCACGTCTCGACCCACTCCGGCGAATCCACCAGCACTTGTTTGCCGTCTTCGCTGATTACGCGACCACCTTTGCCGTAGACGGCATCCATCATATTGTCGGCGCCCCACATCGG
>JAQSXN010000018.1 GCA_029256665.1 Paenibacillus sp. | reverse complement strand
TCAAGAGAAAAAATGGATTCGTTAGCGCTGAAACATTCAGATTCCAGCAAGCAGACATATATCATTTGAACAATATTTATTGAAACTAGAAATTACCCACACAGACAGATTAATATCTAATAATTCAGCGTGTCGAAAGACTGTCAAATGTACATGACTTAGGATTGGGCAGATTATTCCGGAAACCTGAGTTGATGGGATACTGTTAGAGGCAAATGAAAGGCAATGATAATCTCAAGCAAGCTGCTGAAATCAGGCTGTTTGAAATGACCGGGATTCATGCAGTTTATTTCGAAACCTGAGTTGAGGGGATACTGTTAGAGGTAAATGAAAGGCAATGATACTCCCAAGCAAGGATCGGCGCGAATTTTTGAACGCGTCGCTCGTCGCTGTCACTTCCCATCACCTCGTAGCCGAGCGACAATAAAGTCTTCGTGACACTGCCCCCGAATCTCCCCAACCAATGACGGTAAAATGTTTTTTCATTTTCCGCAGCCTTCTTTCCCATTATCGTAAAATCAAAAAAGCGCAACAAAAAACCACAGAGGCGAGTATGCTCTGTGGTCGTCACCGTTACCCTACATTCACGAATGAAATCCGTTCCTCTCCCGAACAACGCTTACTAGGTTAATCGTCGATTATCGAACGTTTGGGTCGTTTTTCGCGTATTCGGAGGTCGCGGCATCGTCTTGGGAACCATTGGATGCTTGGACGATTCGGTCATGCAAATAATCGACGATATGCATGGCTTCCATTCGGAATGGCGGCTTATGTTTTTCGATGCCGTGTTTCATCTGAAGCAGGCATCCCGGATTGCTGGTCAGCATGTAGCGCGCGCCCGTATGCGCGGCATGCTCCATTTTATGCTCCAGAATTTGTCCGGCCATCTCCGGTTGCGTCACGTTGTAAATGCCGGCCGAACCGCAGCAGCGGTCCGCTTCCTTCATCTCCACATAAGAAACGCCGGTAACGCTTCTCATCAGTTGGCGCGGCGCAGAGGAGCTTTTCATGACATTGCGCAAGTGGCAAGAATCCTGATAGGTTACGGTTCCGTGTTCGGCTTCCGCTGCGAGCTCGGCAAATGCCGGAATATTCCCTTTCTCAACGATAAGCTGGCTAACGTCCTTGACGCTGTCCGCGAACCACTTCGCCGCTTCGCGCACTTCCGGATCGGCATCCTCGCCAAGCAAATGGTCGTACTCGACCAATAACGCTCCGCAGCCGCCGGCATTCGAGGCGATATAATCAACGCCCGCTGCCTTAAACGCCTTTACGTTCGTTCTGGCAAGCTCGCGAGCGCCGTCCATCTCTCCGCTATGCGCGTGCAAGGCGCCGCAGCAAACCTGAGTATCCGGGATTACGACTTCAAAGCCCGCTTCGGATAACAGCTTAACGGTGTTGACGTTCGTGCCCGCGAACATGACGTCCATGATGCAGCCTCTGAACAAGGCCACGCGTGCGATCGCTTTGCCTTTGGCGGGATGGAATGTCCCGATCTGCTCGATGACGCCTTTGGCCGTCGCTTCCGGCAGAACCGCTTCCATTTCTTGCAAATGTTTAGGGAATAGCTTCATGATGCCCGTTCCTCTAGCCAGCTTTTGAAGCCCCGACTTCTGATACAAACCAAGCGCGCCGCCTAACAATTTCAGATTGCTTCTGCTCGGGAAAACGCCCTTGAACATGACTTTGCGCAATCCCTGCGTCGGCAAGCTGTGCTGCGCATGATCCTCGATCGCATCGCGCGCTTGCTCGATCAGCTGTCCGTACTTCACATCCGCGGGACAAGCAGGCTCGCATGCCCGGCAGCCAAGGCAGTGGTTCATCTGGTCTTGGAATGCCTGATCGGGATCCATGATGCCGTCCGCGACCGCCTTCATGAGCGCGATGCGGCCGCGGGGCGATTCCGGCTCCAAGCCCGTCTCCCGGAATGTCGGACATGCCGGCAAGCAGAAGCCGCATCGCATGCAGTTCGTCAGCTGGTCGTAATCCAGCTTGTTTAGCAGCGTCTGCGCGAGCGGATTGGCATGTTGGATGGCCGGTTTCTTCTGAATTTCGCCGTTAACCATGCTGCAACACCACCCTTTTTCTTGTCTCCTTCGCGAACAGCTTGCCCGGGTTGAGCAGCCCTTGCGGATCGAACGCCGCTTTAATGCCTTTCATGACTTCAATGCCGGGCGCGCCGACCTTCCACTCCAAATACGGCGCTTTGACCAGTCCGACTCCGTGTTCGCCGGTAATCGTACCGCCGAGCTCGATCGTCGCTTCGAAAATTTCCGCGAATGCTTCCTCTACCCGGTGAACCTCTTCCGTGTCCCTGGCGTCGGTCGTGGCGGTCGGATGCAGATTACCGTCTCCCGCGTGGCCGAATGTCGCGATCGTGACGTTATACTTCTTCGCGATCTCGTTAATGCGCAGCACCATGTCGGCGATGCGCGAGCGCGGCACGGTCGCGTCCTCGAGAATCGTCGTCGGACGCAGCCTGGCAAGCGCGGTGAAGGCGCTCCGGCGCGCCGTCAGCAGCTTCTCCGCTTCTTCGCGGCTTTCCGCGACTTCGACTCGGTCGGCGAGTTCCAGCTCGCAAATTTCGCGAATGCGGGCTATATCGCTTTCGACCGTTGCCGGATCGCCGTCCTGCTCGATCAACAGAATGGCTTCCATGTCGCGCGGCAACCCCAGCTTCGCGAAATCGTCGACGACGCGAATCGTCGGATTGTCCATGAACTCAAGCGTCGCGGGAATGATCCGATTCTCGATGATGCGCGATACCGTCCGAGCCGCGCCGTACAGATCGCGGTACATCGCAAGCATCGTCTTCTTCGCCTTCGGAGGCGGAACAAGCTTGAGCGTCGCTTCCGTAATGATCGCCAGCGTCCCTTCAGAGCCGACAAGCAGCTTCGTCAAGTCGTATCCCGCGACATCCTTCATCAGCTTGCCGCCGGTTCGAAGGATCTCGCCGCTTGCCAGCACGGCTTCCAGGCCGATGACGTAATCCTTGGTCGTGCCGTACTTCAGCCCGCGCAAGCCGCCTGAGCATTCCGCGATATTGCCGCCAATCGTGCTGATGCGCATGCTGCTGGGATCCGGCGGATAAAATAGCCCCAAAGATTCAACGTGCGCGATAAGCTCTGCCGTAATCAGCCCGGGCTGCACCGTTACGGTCAAATTTTCGGTATCCGTCTCCACGATCCGGTTCATGCGATGCATGACCATCACGATGCCGCCTTGGACCGGCACGGTTCCCCCGCACAGATTGGACCCCGAGCCGCGGCTGACTAACGGAACGCCGTGAGCGGACAACAGCTTCATAATAGCCGACACCTGCTCCGTCGTTTCGGGATAAATGACGCCCTCGGGCAACGATTGCAGCATCGGCGTCCCGTCGTACGAATGGGCGACAAGCGCCTCGGGATCGTTGCGGAAATGTTTGTCGCCGACGATGGCTCTCAGCCCGTCAATTAATTCGCGTTTCATCTAAATACCTCCATTACCCGTAATCTTATAATAGATCAGGTCATCTGATGACTTTTCAATCATTATAGCTTATGCTTATATTAAAGAACAGACCCAAATTACATCGACAGTGCGATTAGGATAACGGAGGTAACGCGCAATGAAAATCGAAACGGAGAAAGGGCACGAGATCGTAAGCCGCGTCCTCTTGACGAAAATTCGCGACGGCGAATGGAAGCCGGGCGATAAACTGCCTTCCGTCGTGGAATTGTCGGCGTCGTTTGGCGTCGGCCGATCGACCGTACGCGAGGCGCTAAGCGCGCTCAAAGCGACCGGATGGCTCGACATTCGCCATGGCGGCGGCACCTTCGTGAAGAAAGAGCTGCCCAGCGAGCGGAATGAACAAGCCGATCCCTTTAAGGAAGCCGCCTCCATCATGGAGCTGCTAGAAGTGAGGAAGGTGCTGGAGACCGGCACGGCGACGCTTGCCGCGCGCAACCGGACGGCCGCGGATCTCGAGGCGCTAGGCGCCGTCCTCGTCTCGATGCGTCAAGCGCTCGAGAACGACGATACGGCCGCAGGCGAACAAGCCGATGTCGCGTTCCATGCCGCGATCGCCGCCGCTTCGCATAATTCCCTACTTAGCGGGTTGATGGACTCCATGGCGGAGCGGCTAGGCCGCACGATCGGACAGACGCGGGAGTTGTGGTTCTACCAGGAGACGTCTACCGCCGCGCGATTATTGGAGGAGCATCATGCGATTTACGATGCGATAGCCGCCGGCAACGCAGAAGAAGCGTCCCGACTAATCGGGACGCATCTGACCAAAGTGGAAATGGTGCTGCGCGAGCGCATGTAACCTAACTTGCCAGCTAATCATCATTAGTTCTCAGCTGCGCTTCCGTTCATTACTGCATATGCGCTCTAAGAAACTGTCCTGTGTGGGAAACGTCCACTCGCGCCACCTCTTCGGGCGTTCCTTGCGCCATGATCATGCCCCCCGCTTCTCCGCCCTCCGGACCGATGTCGATGACATAATCAGATTGCCAGATGACGTCGAGGTTATGCTCCACGACGATGACCGTATTGCCCGCGTCGACCAGCTTGTTCAGCAATACAAGCAAGCGACGGACATCGCCGGGATGCAGTCCCGTCGTCGGCTCGTCCAGCAGGTAAACGGCATGCTGGCTCGTTTTTTTGCCCAGATGTTTGGCTAACTTGATTCGTTGCCCTTCTCCGCCGGACAAAGTGCTAAGCGATTGCCCCCATTTCAAATAGCCAAGACCTACCTCGCACAGCAGCTTTAGCGTATCGGCTATTTTCGGTTGATTGCCGATCACGGACGCGCTTTCCTCGATGGACATATCGAGCAGGTCGGAGATGCTGTAGCCTTGATGCGCGACGGCCAGCACCTCGTCCTTGAAGCGTCTTCCCTTGCATGCCGTGCAGCGCACCTCGATCTCGGGCAGGAAATGCATATGGATCGGCACGACGCCTAATCCCTGACACTCCTCGCATCTGCCGCCCGCCGTATTAAAGGAAAAATGTTTGGCCGTCAGTTTGAGCCGCTTCGCCTCAGGGAAGCTTGCGTACCAATTGCGCAGATGCGTATAAACATCGGTATACGTCGCGATATTGGACCTTTGCATCCGGGAAAGCGGCGATTGATCGACCGTAATGAGAGAGCCGGCATGCTCCCAGCCCGACACTCCTTCGCAGCCGAGCGGCGGCAGCTTGTTCGGTCCCGATTCCGCTAGCAGATCGAACACTAGCGTCGACTTGCCGGAACCGGATACGCCCGTTACCGAAACGAGGCAGCCTAGCGGGAAGGAAGCGGTCACGTTTTTCAAGTTGCGGTGCGAGGCGTTTGCGACGGTTATCGATTGTCCCAATCCCGATCTTCGTACCGGCTTCGCTCCTGTCCGTTCAAGCTCCTCGCGGAAGAACGCTCCCGTCACCGACTTCGGCTGCTCCATCAACTCTTCAAGCGTGCCTTGTCCCACGACTTGGCCGCCATAAGCGCCTGCTCCCGGGCCGATATCGATAATATGATCGGCCGCTCGCATCACTTCTTCGTCGTGTTCGATGACGAGTACCGTGTTGCCTAGATCGCGCAGCTGCTTCATGACCTGGATCAGACCGCCCGTATCCTTTGGATGCAGCCCGGCCGTCGGTTCGTCTAGAATATACAATACGCCGGTCAGTCCCGATCCGATAATGGACGCCAGCCGCAGCCGCTGCGATTCGCCTCCCGACAATGTGATGATCTGCCTGTCCAGCGTCGTATAGCCAAGCCCGGCTTCGATGATTCGCCGTATGCGCACGGACATGTCATGGATGATGCCTCCGACAAGCTGCGCCTCGCTCTCGTTCAAACCGCCTTCCAGCTGCTCCAGCCATGAGAGCGTCTCGCCGAGCGCGCCGTAAGAAGCTTCATGTATCGCCAGACCGTTAACCTTGACGAGCAGACTTTCTTTCTTGAGCTTCGCGCCGTTGCAGCCCTCGCAGACGCGCTGCTCGAACATGGCGGCTTCGCCAGACTCGCCGCCCTTCTCCTTGAACCTGCGCCATATGCCGGTAATGACGCCTTCGTATTTGCCTTGGCCAACGGTCTTCGGCGGTTTCTTATCCGGGAATCTAGCCGCAAAGGTGTCGCTTTCGACGCCGTAGTAAAGCAAATCGAGCGTTGCCGGATCGTATTCGTTTAATGGCTGATGCTCGTCGAACGGGATGGCGTAATGTTTCGCCGCCGCCTTCAACGTGGATACGTTGTAATCGATCCACATCTCGAACCAAAATTTGACGGCGCCGTCGCGGAGACTCTTGCCGGTATCGAACGCCGCTTCCATGTTCAGCGATGAGACATGTCCAAGCCCGTCGCAGGTCTCGCAAGCGCCTTCCGGCTTATTGAAGGAGAAATGGGACATCGTCAGCTTGTCCAGAACATGACCGCATGCGCCGCAGCTTACGGTTTCGCGCCCCGTCTGCGCTTCGTCTTCCCATTCGTTCGCCGGCGGCTGGTCCGCTCCGATGACGCTGGCGACGGTCTCGCCGCATGACGGACAAGGACGCTCGCCCAGCTTGGCATATATGATTCTCATCAACGTATAAATATCGGTTGCCGTGCCGATTGTCGAGCGCGGGTTGCGGTTCGTCTGATGCTGCCCGACGCTGATGGAAGGAGAGAGCCCCTCAATGGCATCGACTTTGGGCTTGCCGACCGTGTCGGACACCATCCCCATCGACTCCATGTATTGCCGTTGGCACTCCCGTTGCAGCGTGTCCATGGCTAACGTCGATTTGCCCGAACCGGAAGGTCCCGTCACGACGACGAGCTTATGTTTGGGGATGGACAACGACACGTTCTTCAAATTATTTTCCCGCGCGCCTCTGATCTTGATCATTCCGCTCATTCTCGTTCCTCCAATGGCCATTTATTTCATCACCCAACTATCTTACAACATTGATGCAAGTCCTAAAGTTTTTATTTATACTAGTTCATATGCCTGGATTATGGATCTCAAAAACCGCCATGGTACTTTAAGGTTCAATTAGAGGGTTTTTTTACGATCTCGATTGGGAGAGGAGCTTCATATGGCCAAGGTTTGGGAGCGGGCGGCGAACGGTTATCGGATCTATACGGACGAGCACTTTGCTTATTTTGCCTGCATTCGGGCTATGTATTCGGGGTATGAGCTGGATACCGTAAAACATGCGATGAAGCTCATGATTCAGAAACGAATGGACGAAGCCATGTGGCTCATGAACGAACGGCAAGCCGAGTTGCACCAGGACAAGCGGATCGCGGAGCGGACGATCGAGCTGCTTCAGGATCATGCGCTTGAAGAAGCTAGCCGCAAAGGAGGAAATACCGCGATGACCATCAGCGAAGCATCCAAGCTCACCGGCGTGCCCGCTTCCGCCATTCGCCACTGGGAGAAGGAAGGGCTTCTGGAACTGCCTCGCAACAACGATAACGGCTATCGATATATGACGGGCATGCATGTCAGGCAAATCTCGATCATCCGCACGATGAGACTCGTCCACCATCCGCTTGACGTCATTCGCCTCGTCATGCGGGAGCTGAACCATCATCAGATCGACAATGCGCGGCGCATCGCGCGGGAAGCAAGCGAACAGTTGGATCGCAAATTAAGGAATCAGATCAAGGGAGCCCACTTCTTCTACCGCCTATGTCTGGCTACCGGCTTAATGAAAGAACCATAAATAGCAAATACAACATACCTTTTACCTTATTTTCTGATATAATGGATGGCAACGACATAGGCCTTACGCACTAAGGAGGAACAGAGAGGGATATGGCAAGGTACGGGAAGAGAATCGCAGAGTTACGCAAAAAGAGGGGGATGAATCAGGAGTCTCTGGCCGGCATGCTAGGGATTACGAGAGCTTCATTGTCTCATTACGAAACGGATCGCAGAGAGCCTGACTACGAAATCTTGACGAAGATGGCCAATCTGTTCCGGGTTTCCTTTGACGATCTGATGGACCGGAAGCAGGAGAGGCCCGCATCCGACCCTTCTAATCATATATCGGAGTTTTTGAATCGCGTCGAGCTTGCCGACGACAGCGTCTCCAGCCGCTACGAGCTGACGATCGACGGACGCAAGCTGACGGACGAGGAAACGAAACGATTTATTGCGTATATTCGCTCCGAACGAGCAACGCATGTGGATCGGCTTGGGACTTGACGAGATTCGCATCAGCTTCCAGCAGATGCGTAATGGACTCCCTGCTAAGACCCAGCCTATTCAGAATATCGCATACGTCGAGAACGACGGCATGCTTCCCCGCTTCTCTCATTCGATTCGCCTCTTTCCGTCCGATTTTTACTGAACGGGTTCATTATACTAACGAGCAACCCATTCGTAAACGGACATCATTTGTCGAACGGAGAGAAGTTGCGTCGAATACCCATGTTTGCGGGCTTTGTTAAACGGAAATCCGAACGGATTCGCCCGGAGCGAGTTCCAATCTGCGCCATTTCGCGGACGGGCATACGCCAAGAGGGATCAGTCGATCCGCGTCATCCTCCGCGAGCAGCTTCACTGTAATCGTATTTGCATGAGGATTGGATAGGCTTAGTCTTCTTTCAGCTCCCTCATTCTCCCACTCGCAATCGACGCCGTCGAGCACGACCATAATCCCATTCGACTTATCGACGTACACGCCGGGAAGCTCCGCGTAACTAAGCATCAACGACACCTCGCACCAACAGGACAGCGGCAGAACTTCTCCTACGTAATCCGCCCCTTCCCAATCGCTCATATTCACCCTCTCGCTCATGTAACCCGGCAGCAAGTCAATGCCATCCCAGCCGCGGATGGGGCGTTCCTCCGTGGACAAGTATTGCGGGAGATGAGCCGCGATGTCGCGCAGCAGCTCCAAATATTTGATTTTGCCCGTTGACCTGTATAGCTTTAATAACGAATCTCCCGACAACGTGCAAATTCCCGGCGCGCTGTGTTTATTCTGCGCGTTGGCGATGACGGAGCCTAACGTACGGATGCCCAGCTTGCCAAACGTTGAAGATCGCGGGAAACGGAAGTCGTACGACACGCACCACGACATGGCTTGGTCGGCCGCTTCTTCCGCGCGTTTCGCCCATTGACGGTCTCCTGTCGTCTCATGCAAGACGATATACGACTCCAGCAAAGCGAATGCGGATTCGCTGTCCGGACATTGCAGAATTTCGCCGGGTCCGCCCGTCGTCACCCCTTTTGCCGTAAAACGATCGTAATAGCGCTCCGCAGACGCAAGCGCAATCGCCGCGTACTCCGGTTCACGGAAATATTCGGCGCAAAGCGCAAGCCCCGCCGGCACGATCGCTCCGGCGGCCGAACCTCCGACAAGCAGCTTACCCGTGCCCGTATGCACCCATTGCCCAAAGTCTTCATATTGACGCCACAGCTTAACAAAGGCATCCGCTAATCGCTTGGTCGCCGTCAGCCATTGTTCCGGAATTTCAACACCGGGCCGCGCTTGCGCAAGCAGGACGAGATGTTTCATCGCAAAATATAACGCGTCCGCGCTCTTGCGTACGATATGCCATCTTTCGGGATGATCGCGGTCCGTAGCATCGTTGAACTCATCGCCATACCATTGCCCGTTGTAGAACACGCCGTTGAAAAAACCGGACTCCGTCTGGCTGCCGAACATAAAAGACAATGTCGCCAGCGCCCTCTCTTCGGATAATGCCGAGCCCTCGGCTAACAGCGCGTAGCTTGACATGCCGCCTCCCACCCAGCCGACTTGCCAGTCTTGATGCTTCATGTCGACGGTGCCGACCGCGTAATAGCCATGCTGCTCATTCCAATTCAGACGATTGTATTTGTCCTCCTGAATAGCCCAAACCGCCGAGAAAGGCATGGAAACGGACGGCTCTTCGACGTTCAGACCTATCTTGCGAATGTCGGACAACCGCTCGAACATTGCTGCAATACTTTCGCATGCGAATTGAAAGAGTCGGCAACGAACGGTAACGCTCTCTCCCGCTTCGAACCTGGCGCCCCGGTCCGGACTCGGCACGCGGGTCGTCGTCATCTCGTATTTGGTCTCCGGCCGGACACCCGGCGCCTGGAACGATAGCCGCGCTCCGCGCCGATCCGCGCTCTCCTCCACATGCATGGATGTATCGCCGTACGAAGTGCCTTGATCCGTCATAAGGAGCCAGCCCATGCTCCTCTCGGGATCATAGAACCCCATCGCCGGGACGCTGGCATCGCCGGTCAGCAGATGAAAGCTCGAAGGTTCATCTGGCTCAAAGGACAGGCGCGGCACATCAGTTATCATCGGGCCTGCTTCCGGCCCCCTGTCCTCTTGCGGCAGCCGGGTCCAACAAGGCGCGTACGGCAGGGGCCTGACGGGGAAACGATTGCCTCCGTAGACGGCTCCGGGCACCAATACGTAATGCCTCTCGGACCATTGCTCCGTTCGAAAGCCCCACGTCACTGCAGCGTGATCGCATGCTCCTAGCGAACGAAACGTGATAGCGAGCTCTAACCCCTCGCGTTCTTCGGCTGCTCCCGCGCTCTGCACGGCAACATCCCAAGCTTCGCCTCCGGGCAACACCGCGCTTCCGCGATCGCGGGACCAGCTCACCGTCGCGTTGCTTCTCGGCAGAGCCCCCTCATATTGATTGACGCCAAGCACCATGTGCATGCCAGCGCGCTCCAACTTCCTCCATGGTTGTTCCGTTTGATTCATCCCCATCTCCTCCATTCGCCCTTCCGCACGTTCTATCGTTCAAAGCATGAGTAAATATAGGTCGCAACCCGCTGATCGTAACGTTATCATGACGCCTCAAACGGGGTCTACTGTGAAAAACACGATTCAGTGTACATTATTGGAATGCTCTTGCAGCCCTTCCCGCGGGCATTTATAACTATAGTTGAAGAGACAGATCGAGGGGATTGATAAAAGGATGGATCAGAGCTATTACGTGGCGACCGGCGGCGACGACAATAACCCCGGTTCCGAGAGGGAGCCCTATCGTACGATCGACAGAGCCGTGCTGCGCGTCCGCGAAATCATCGCATCCGGCGCGCGCGAGCCGATTACCGTATACATCCGAGGCGGCCGTTACGAACGGCAAACGCCATTGCGATTCGACGAGAGGGATTCCGGCACGGCCGAATCTCCGGTCACGTACCGCGCATACCCGGGCGAGGAAGTCGTCATTACGGGAGGTAGAACGCTGACGGGCTGGGTTCGGACGAACGGGAACATTTGGCGAGCTCCGCTCGGCGAAGGCCGCGCATGCTCTACGCTATACGCGGACGGCAAGCGGGTCCAGCAAGCGAGATTGCCGGCCGCAGGCTATTACGAGACCGATTCATTGCCCGAGGGTCTTGACGACACAAGACAGCAGGGCATTCGATTCCGGGAAGGCGAAGCGCCTCCGCTCGCGGCGGCTGAAGAAGGACTATCTGTGTTTGTATGGCCTGGCGAAGGGGAATGGAATTGGTTCTCCGAGACAAAAGCCGTCGCGGCCTACAAGGCCGAGGATCGATATATGACATTCCGCAGTCCAGCCTCTTGGCCGATCGGCGAAGGCTCGCGATTTTACCTTCAAGGCTCGTTATCGTTCCTGCGCGCCCCGGGTCAATTCCATATCGACGGCAACGAAGGCTACGTCTATTATTGGCCGGCCGACGGCGTGGCCGATCCGAGCGGTCAGACCGTTATCGTTCCCGAGACGACGCGGCTCCTTCAGATTGCCGGATCGCGGCCGGAGCAGCCCGTTACGGGACTGGTCTTCCACGGATTGACGCTATCCTGCACGGACTTCTTCCCCGAGTACCGGATGATGGAGGATAACGTGGAGCGGGAGGAGCAACGCGACGGACTTGTCTATTTGACCAATGCCGATTCCATTACCATAGAGCAATGCAAGTTAGTGCAGTCCGGCAGCTGCGGATTGTTTGTTGATCGCAGCGTAAAGGGACTAATCGCGGAACGCAACGTCATCAGCGGCTTCGGCCATATCGGCATCAGCTTATGCGGCTACGCGCCGGGCGAAGGCCCGTTCGTGGGCCCGCGAGACGCGGACCGAAACGGACATCACCGCATCGCGGACAACGTCATCGAGCATGGAGGCGAGCTCGTCGGCCATGGCTGCGGCATTCTGATGTACCAGAGCGGCCATAACGTCATCACCAATAATCGCATCTCGCGCATGCCGAGATACGGGATATCCATGAAAGGACTGAGGCAAGGCGCAATGCCGCCTGCGATATACGGAATACCCGTTACCTGGGATAATCACTGGGACTTCCTTCATACCCGCGACAACCTGATCGCTTACAACGATATCTCCCATGTCATGGAGGATAGCCAGGACGGCGGCATGATCGAAGCTTGGGGAGTCGGACGCGGCAACGTCATACACGGCAACGATCTGCACGACAGCGGCATTCATTTCTCTTTCGGCTTCGGCATCTACCTGGACGACGCGGCGGACGACTTTACCGTCACGCATAATATTATTCGCGGGTTGTACAACACGGGGAGCGGCAAGCTCTGGATGCTCATCTTCTCCAAAGGCATCGGCAATCGCATTCGCAACAATCTGCTCGTCGACAACCCGATGGCCATCGCCGCGATCGGCTCGCAGGAAATGGTTGGCGAAGCGAATAAACATATCGAAATCGCTTCCAATATCGTTTATAATTCGGGGTACCTTTATTATTTCGTTAATTACGACGACCAACGCTTCGCTTCCGCCGATCGCAATCTGTACTGGAAGCAAGGCCAGCCTTGCCGAATAGCCGGCGAGCTGCCGCTTCCGTCCGCCGGACCGGATGAACTGGACAGAGACGTCTACGAATGGGCCGATTGGCGTAGTCTTGCCGATGGCCGCTATGACAAGTCGACCGTGGTTGCCTTCCCCATGTTTATGGACCCGCTAGCTGGCGATTACCGCTTGAAGCCGGAATCACCCGCCTACCTGTTAGGCTGGAACGACATCGCTTTCGGGGAGATCGGTCCCAAGTAATCGCGCCGGCAGCAAGCTGGCAATACTAACTTAGTGTACGGGGGGCTTGAATCGAATGAAGGGTTTCGGCTTCTATAAGTCCAAAAAATATTTGCAGCGCGTCATGTTGTCCATCATGACGACAATGGTGCTCGTGCTTGTCGTTTCGTCGATCACGAACACGTACATGATGGAGAAATCGGTCAAGCGCATGCAAGAAAACTCCAACTTAAAAGTATTATCGCAAATTCAATACAACTTGGCATACATGAACGACATGATCACCCGTCTATCTACTTTTGTATACAGAGACAATTTTTTGATCCCGCTTATGTTCAACCTTGATTTGCCCAAGATGGACTTGATTCGCGGCCATCGCCAGATGGCCAACATTATGGAGAGCACGTCGTTTCTTGATTCCATGGTCATCTACAACAAAGCGCAGGACGAATTGTACGGAACGAGCGTCAACTTTATGCTCGACGGAGGCATGACGAAGGAGCGTGTCCGCAGCCGGTTGATCGGCGAACGTCCGCAGCCGACCAACCGGCTCATTCCGATCAGTCTGAGCAACAATCCCGATTCCATCGACACGTTTGCATTTATCGTGACCGATTCCTTGAAGCCGTTCACGTCGGCGCAGTCTGCCATTATATTGTTCATCAAGTCCGATTGGGTATTCGACAGTCTCAAGAAGATGAACGTCACGAGCAGCGGCGATCAAGGAGAGGTCTATATCCAGACGCAAGACGGCAGGCTGCTGACATCCGAAGCAAACGCGACGTACACGGGCGCCGAGAACCAAAGCAAGCTGATGAAGCTCGTCCAATCCGACAAGGCGTCCGGCGATCTTAAATCCGGCTTTGTCATCGGAGAGGTCGCGGACAGAACCAGCATGGTGACCTATATGGATGACGGCTTGGGCGCGTGGACGATTCTGTACATTCAGAATTACGACTTGCTTATGGCCGAAGTAACCAAATCGCGCAACAGTTCGCTGCTTTTGGCCGGCATCTTCCTGCTCGTGGCGATCGCGCTGTCGATTTGGCTTTCCTATAAGCTCTACCATCCCATCGAAAACATGATCAAACAAATCAACCCGTATCTAGGCGTCGGCGAGCGCAAAAACGAACCCTTCGCGCGCGACGAGCTGGGCTACATGAGCGAAAATTTCAAGCAATTGTCCACGAAGCTTAAGGAGATCAGCTCCGAGCAGATCGTAAGCAAATATTATGTCCGCAAGTTTCTGACCGACAGCTTGTTGTTCTCGCATATCGACATGCAGCACTTGATCGGCAAGCACCAATTAAAAATCGCGACGCGCGGCGAATTGATCGTATGCGTCCTGAAGTTCGACCACTTCGCCGCTTACGACAGCAAGGCGACGGGCTCCTCGAAGCTGCTTTACAACTTTGCCATCGTGAATATCGCGGCCGAGATCATGGGGCAATCCTATCCGTGCGAAGCGGCGGAAATGCGAGGCGATCACTTCGTGCTTATTTTGTCCAAGGAACCCGGAAACGCCGATCACGTCTATAACGGAATAACCGCCAAGCTGCGGGAAATTCAAACGACGATCGAAAAGTATTACGGATTATCGCTGTCCTGCGGCATCAGCGATCCCATCGATCAGTTTCCCTATCTATCATCGGCTTACGCGCAGGCGCTTCGACTGTGCCAGTATAAGCTGGTGAAAGGACATCAAGCGATTATCGCCGCCGACAACGTTCGGACGAATTTGTCCAGCAAACAAATGGATTTGCCGGACGCCTTGATGCGGAAGCTGGCCGAAGCGTTAAAGAAGGGACAGTTGACCAATGCGGGCGGCGAGTTGGAGCGGGCATTCTCGCTAATTGCCGAATACAACTACGACGATATGATCCGCGCGGTATCCAATCTGGCTTTCTTGCTCAAAAACATCGCCGGCGAGATCAACGATAACCGAATCGTTTCCTTTGCCGTCGACATGGAGCACCTGCATCAGCTCCTGCAGGAAAAAGAGACGTTAGAAGAAATGTACGTTGCCCTATTGTCGGTCTGCACGCAAATTTGCGAAGGACAAAGGCCGGCCAATATGGAGCGCAACGAAATGATGCTTGAAACCGTCAAGGAGTTGATCGAACAACGATTCTCCGACGTTAATCTGAGCCAGCAGTCGATCGCGAGCACCGTCAAGCTTTCGTCGGCATACATTGGCAAGCTGTTCAAGGAGACGTACCAATTGTCCATCACGGAGTATATTAACGAGGTTCGTCTGGGACACGCCCAGAAGCTGCTCGAAGGAGACAATTATACGATATCCGAAATTATGGACAAATGCGGCTACGCCAATCAGAGCTACTTCTTCCGGTTGTTCAAGGGCAAGGTCGGCAGCACGCCGAAGGAATACCGGATGAAAAAATCAATTTCCTAAAGCAGTTGGATAACTGCAATCCCCCTTCGCAAAAGATCTTTCGCCTGCCCGGCAGGCCGAAAGGTCTTTTTTGCCGTGACCTCGAATGCTGTCGGAACCCGCACGGACACTGTACTTTAGCCGCCATTGCAGTGAATCGAATATTGTACACCTTCCCATTACAGCAATTCGTAAAACCTATTCTATTCAATTCCGATGCCGTCATGGCATGATGGGCTCAGGTCAACAAGCCGCAACCCCGCAATCACACGTCACAAGGATGGAGGAGATCAAAAGTGGCCAACTGGCTATACAAAGAATGGAAGCTGCTTATCAAAAACCGGGAGCTGCTAGCGCTCTCCCTGCCGGGCATTATCTATAAGCTCATCATCGCTTATATCCCGATGATCGGCCTCATTCTCGCCTTCAAGTACTTCCGGTACGACCAAGGCATCTTCGGAAGCAAGTGGGTGGGACTCGACAACTTCGAATTTCTATTCAAAGCCCAAGACGCCTTCCGCATCATTCGCAACACCTTGTTATACAACATCACGTACATCATTCTCGGCACCGTAGTCGCGCTATTGCTTGCCTTGCTGCTTAACGAGCTGCACGGCAAGCTGGTCAAAGTTTATCAGACGACGATGTTTCTGCCCTACTTCATTTCGTTCGTGCTTGTCGGCTACATCACGTCCGCGTTCCTTGACCACAAGGCGGGATATCTCAACACGATATTAGAATGGTTCGGGATGGATCCCCACAGGTGGTACTTGGAGACAACGCCTTGGATCTTTATCTTGCCGATCGTCGCTTTATGGAAGGGGATCGGCTTCTCGACGCTCGTCTACTATGCGGGCATTACCGGCATCAGCACGGAGTATTACGAAGCCGCCAGACTGGACGGCGCTTCCCGCATGCAGATGATGTGGCGCATTACGCTGCCGCTGCTGAAGCCGCTCATCATCATTTTGTTCATCTTAGGGCTCGGCAATATCTTCAGGGGCGATTTCGGCCTGCATTACTTCGTGCCGAACAACGTCGGCGTCAACTTCCCGACGACGGACATTATCGACACTTACGTATACCGCGCGCTAACCAAGCTCGGGGATATTAACTCGGCCGCCGCCGTCGGCTTCCTGCAATCGGTCGTCGGACTGATTACCGTCGTTACGGCCAACTTCATCGTCCGCCGCGTCGACAGAGACAGCGCATTGTTCTAAAGAAAGGAGATTCACGGTTATGCCTACTGCCAAACGACTAAATGTCATGAACGGTTTCATCATCGTTTTTCTGACGATCTTGTGTCTGATGATCGCACTGCCCTTTGTGCTGGTCGTCGTCATCTCCTTAACGTCGGAGACGAGCCTTGTCCAGAACGGCTACCAGTTCATCCCGAAAGAATGGTCGCTCGAAGCGTACCGCATCACATTCGCCGAACCGGATCCGCTCCTAAGGGGATACCTGGTTACGATTCTCATTACGGTAGTCGGCACGGTCATATCGTTGCTGCTGACGGCGATGACGGCATATCCCATCTCGCGCCGCGACTTCCGCTATAACCGGCCGATTACGTTCTACATCTTCTTTACGATGCTGTTCAACGGCGGCCTTATCCCGTTCTACATTCTTATGACGCAATACTTGCATCTCAAGAACTCGCTGTTCGCCTTAATCGTTCCCGCCCTACTCAGTCCGTTCAACATCATGATCATGAAGGGCTTCCTGGATAAGATCGGCAAAGAGATTATCGAATCCGCCAAGGTGGACGGAGCAAGGGAAATTCGGATCTTCTTCTCGATCATCCTGCCTTTGTCGACGCCGGCCCTTGCAACGCTAGGCTTGTTTATCTCCTTTGGCTATTGGAACGAGTGGTACAACGCGCTTCTGTTTATCGACAACGACCGTTTCGTGCCGCTGCAGCTTCTGCTCGTTCGCATCTTGACGCAGATCGAATTTCTCGCGAATTCGCCGCTTGCCCAGGTCGCCGACAAGCTGGCGTACGCGAACTTCCCGACGATGTCGGTGCGCATGGCCATGGCGATATTAGCCGGCGGTCCAATGCTCGTCATTTTCCCATTCTTTCAGAAGTACTTCGTGAAGGGTATTACGGTAGGTTCCTTGAAAGGATAAGGAGCGCCTATCGTGCCAAATATAGAATACACAATTGGAGGGTTCACAGTGAAAAAAGCAAAATCGGCAGTATGGACCAAATGGTTGGCGCTTGTTCTCTGCATGGGTCTAGTGGCTGCATGCTCGAACAACAACACGCCAGAGGCTACCAACGCGCCAAGCGAAGGAGCCGAACCAACGGCGGCCGCGTCGGAAGAGCCGTCCCTTCCGGAAGTCAAGCTGACGTTCCTCTACCCGGTCGCAGCAAATCCAGGTCCGGACCAAAAGCTTGTCAACGACGAGATCAACAAAATCCTGAAAGAAAAAATTAACGCCACCGTCGATCTGAGACCGCTCACGTTCGATGAATACGAGCCCAAGCTCAACGCCATGCTTGCGGCCGGCGAAGATTTCGATATCGCTTGGAGCTCCAAGGGCTGGCTCGGCAACTACCAGCCTTATATCGACCGCGGCGCCTATCTTGAAATTACGGACGAAATGATCAAAACGTATGCCAAGGAAGCCCGCGCCAACATCCCGGACAAATTCTGGCCGGACATGAAAGCCGTCGACGGCAAAGTATACGGCTTCCCGATCTACCAAGTCGCGGCCAAAACCAAAAGCTTGGTCATCCAAAAACGTTTCGTGGACAAATACAATCTGGACCTCGCGTCCATCCAAACGTACAAAGATATCGAGCCGTTCCTGAAGCAAATCAAAGAAAACGAGCCGGATATCATTCCGCTCGGCTTGGCTCAAAACTCGTGGGGGCTGTACGCAAACCGCAACGAAGTGGGCGAAGGCATGTCCGTGACGTACAAAAAAGACGATCCCTCTCTGAAGATGGTAGGCAGCCTGGAGCAGCTCGACGGCAAAACGGACTACTACAACACGATG
Source organism: Paenibacillus sp. (assembly GCA_029256665.1). Taxonomy (GTDB): domain Bacteria; phylum Bacillota; class Bacilli; order Paenibacillales; family Paenibacillaceae; genus Pristimantibacillus. The sequence continues at coordinate 3,641 of JAQSXN010000018.1, read as the reverse complement.
CGCGCTTGGTATGAAGCCGGTTATATTAACGAAGACGCGCCGATCATCCAAAATATCAACGATCTGAAAGCAAAAGGAAACGTGGCCGTAGGTCTCGAATTCACGTCGAAGCCGGGCGGCGAAGTCGGCGAGATGGGCGTCAACGGCGGCAACGAAGTCGTATACGCGCCGATCGCGGACAGCTACTTCACGGGAATCGCGGGCGCCATGCACGTCATCAACAAAGGCTCCAAAAACGCGGAACGCGCGCTTATGTTGATCAATCTTCTCAATACGGATAAAGAACTCTATAACCTGATCTGCAACGGCATCGAAGGCAAACATTACACGAAAGTCGACGATCAGTTCATCGAGCCGATCAAGGATTCCGGTTATGCGCCTAACGGCGACTGGGTATTCGGCAACCAGTTCAATGCCTACCTGAAGCCAGGCCAAGCTCCCGACACATGGGAAAGAACGATCGCGCTGAACGACAGCGCCATCGTCCCTGCCTCCAGCGGCTTCGGCGTCAACGAAGAAAACGTAAAAGCCGAAGTGGCCAACATTACGGCCATCAACAACGAATACCGCGCCGCTCTTGAAACGGGCTCCGTGGATCCGGCCAAAGTATTGCCGGAATACCGCGAGAAGCTGATCGCGTCCGGTCAAGAGAAATTCGACAACGAAATCAACACGCAATGGGAGCAATTCAAGAAAGATAAAGGCATCGGCCAATAAATCGATACCAACTTTTCCAATACCCCGGAAAACCGCCGATCAGCCCTAGCTGACGGCGGTTTTCTTCCTTGCGCGGGGATAATTATGAACAATGTTTGACAAATATCGAAACCTTCTTTTCCCGTTGTGTATAGACCGCGCAACTTCTTGAAAAAATAGCTAATAAGTGCTAGAATCTGAATTTAGGTGAGTCAGACAGGAAAGGAGGTTATGCGGATGCATAAGTGGATTATGGCAACACTGCTCGGTGTGGCAGGCCTGCTCGCAGTATACCTGCTCACGTTTAATCTCCCAGAGAAAGAACATCAGGTAGCCGAAGAAGAATTTACGGTTCCGGATACTCCCGCGGACGCGGCGGCGGCGGAAGCTTTCTACAAGAGCAACTGCATGGGCTGCCACGGCGACCAGTACCAAGGCGCCATGGGTCCTGCTCTCGCCAATATCGGCGGCGTCTTGAGCAAAGAAGAGATTTATAAGAAGGTCATGAAAGGCGGCGGCGGCATGCCTGCGTTCGAAGGCGAAGCTACCGAAGAAGAAATTATCAATATTACGAATTGGCTGGCGGAGATGAAGTAATTTCAGTTCGCGGTCGTAAGCCCTGCTCGGCGCCCTTGCGCCAAGCAGGGCTTATTTATATTGCACGGACCTCTGTCCTTCCTTTCCCATTATTTTGTATTGACTTCCGGGAAGCAACGGGATAGAATTACGAACGTGAACATGATAATCATTATCATAATGATCTAACCGAAGTCTTATCCTGGATAAGCCGTTCGGCTAATAACCGCGAAAGAGTTGTGCCCATGACGACGAATCGGCAGCATAATCGACAACCCAAACGGAGAACGCCCTATGCCTATAAATTCATTGCTGGCATTATGTTGTTTGCCGGCATGTTCGTTGCGTCCATTGTTTTCGGCGCGGCCGACATCGGTCTCGAGGATATTTGGAAAGCCGTTACGTTCTCCAGCGTGAATCCCGATATTCTCATTATTCAAGAAATCAGGCTGCCCCGCGAGATCGGCGCAGCGCTGGTAGGAGCCGCGTTTGGCGTGGCGGGAGCCGTCATGCAGGGCGTAACGCGCAATCCGCTCGCGGACCCCGGCTTGCTCGGTCTTACGTCCGGAGCCGCCGCTACGCTCGCGATCACGCTCACCTTCTTCCCTGAAGTCAACTACTACGGCATTATGATTGCTTGTTTCTTCGGCTCCGCGATAGGCGCCTCCTTGGTGCTGGGACTCGGCATGGCAAGGAGAGGGAAGCTCTCGCCACTTCGCGTCGTGCTGGCGGGCGCGGCGATTTCGACGTTCCTGATCGCCGTTACGGAAGCAATCGGCATCCTCTTCAAGATGTCGAAGGACGTGTCGATGTGGACCGCGGGCGGACTGATCGGCACGACTTGGACGCAGCTCGGCATGATCTTGCCGTTTATCGCGATTGGCATCGCCGTCTGCATCCTGCTTTCCAGGCAGCTGACGATACTAAGCCTAAGCGAGGAAGTGGCCGCCGGTCTTGGCCAACGGCTCGGACGCATTCGCCTTACGCTGTTCGCGATGGTCGTGCTGCTGACGGGCGCTTCCGTCGCGCTGATCGGCAATATGGCGTTTGTCGGACTGATGATCCCTCATATCGTGCGTCGCGTCGCGGGAACCGATTACCGCTACATTATTCCGCTGTCCGTCTTTGTCGGCGCTTCGTTTATGCTGCTGGCGGACACCGCGGCCCGCACGATCAATATGCCCTTCGAGACGCCGATCGTAGCCGTAGTCGCGGTCATCGGACTGCCCTTCTTCCTATTCGTCGTGCAGAAAGGCGGTAAATCGCTCACATGATGACCCGGACCGCAATCCGCAAACAAGCGATTCTCGTTACCATCCTATTGGCGACCATCCTAGCCGCGTTTTTGCTGGCGATCAGCTTAGGCTACTCCTCCTTGTCGTTCGGACGATTGCTGCCGGTCCTGTTTGGGCAAGGTTCGTCCAAGGAGAACATGATTCTGTTCGATATCCGCATGCCTAGGGCGGTCATTACCTTGCTTGCCGGCATGGCGCTCGCGCTGGCCGGCTCCATCCTGCAGTCGATAACCCGCAACGATCTGGCGGATCCCGGCATCATCGGCATTAACCAAGGCGCCGGCGTTGCGGTCGCGATTTTTTTCTTGTACTTCCCCGTCGACTCGGGCACGTTCGTTTATTATTTGCCGATCGCGGCATTTGTCGGCGCGTTGTTGACGGCTGCATGCATCTACATGCTCTCGTTCCGGAAGTCGGAAGGGTTGAACCCGATCCGTCTCGTCATCATCGGCATCGGATTTTCCACCGCGCTCTCGGGACTTATGATCGTTATCATCTCTTCCACGGATCGAGCGAAAGTAGACTTTATCGCGATGTGGATCTCGGGCAACATCTGGGGGACGGACTGGACGTTCGTGCTCGCGCTGCTCCCGTGGCTGCTCGTCCTGTTCCCCTTCACGATGTACAAGGCGACTAGGCTTAATCTGCTCGGTCTTAGCGAACCTGTCTCCATCGGAGTCGGCTTGCCGATCGAACGCGAGCGCTTGCTGCTCATGCTGACCTCGGTGGCGCTCGCGGCGTCCGCCGTGTCCGTCACCGGCGGGATCGCCTTTGTAGGCCTGGTCGCTCCTCATATCGCCAAGGCGCTTGTAGGGCCGCGCAATCAGCTCTTTATCCCTATCGCCGTCCTTATGGGCGGGCTGCTTCTGCTGATTGCAGATACGATCGGACGCAACGTCTCGACCGGTCTCCCCGCGGGCATCGTCGTTTCGCTGATCGGCGTCCCCTACTTCGCCTATTTATTAATCAGGAAAGCTTAAATGGTTTCTATAATAAAAGGGATGTCCCGGCACGGGGACATCCCTTTCAACATATAGGCGACACGCTTATGCTTTGGCGAATCGTTCCCGCGCG
>JAQSXN010000579.1 GCA_029256665.1 Paenibacillus sp. | reverse complement strand
CCACGAGGGCTACAACTACCAGACGGGCGAATTCGACTTCGGGATGTACCGCGACGTCGTCGAGGCGCTGCGCCAGATCAAAGTGGACGGCAGCATGATACCGGGCGCCGAATCGCTCGACATCGATCCGCTTCGCGCGCAGTTCGCGCAAGGCAAGATCGGGATGTACGTGAATCACTCCGGCGAACCCGCGGTGTATACGTCGCAATTCCCTACGGACATTAACTGGGCGGCCGCCGAGGTTCCGACCTCCGACGGCGTTGCGGAAGGCGTGTCTTGGGTCAATGCCGGCGGTTATCTCGGCATCAGCTCCAAGTCCGAGAACAAGGACGCTGCAGCTAAATTCGTGAAGTACGTGTATGGGGAAGAGCTGCGCGTCGAGTATCAGGAGAAGGGACTCGGACTGTCCGTCCTGCCGTTCGTCAACGAAGCGGCCGGCCAGCCTGAGCTGAAAGGAATCGACGGCTTCCTCCCGACCAAATACGACGGCATCTATCCGGCGACGCCAATCTCGATCACCGAGACGAAGCTGGAGGGCAAGAAGGCGGCGGATGCCTTCACCGAATATATTCTCACGGGCAACTCGACTCTCGACGGCATCATCGCGGATCTGAACGATCGTTACGCGAAGGCGCTCGCGACGACGCGCTCGGAGAAGCTCACGAATATCGCGGCGGATCCTTCGTTTAACGCAAGCAGCCTGCAAGGCTCGCTCGCGAAGGAATAGCCGGCTTTACGCATGCAAGAGAGAAGGCCGCCTCGGGCGGCTTTCTTGCAATATAGGCAGTTTATGATTTTCGGAGTGCTTTTTGCGGCAACGCTGCGCGCCTCGGTGAACGCCTTGGGGCACGCCCTGCCGCATGCCCCGCTGCACGTTGCAAGCCTTGGTGAATGCCGCGCTGCACGATGCACGCCTTTTGGCACGCCCTCGGTGCCAGAGACGGCGTAGCCGTTTCGCCTGGGAAGTGAAATTGAGCGAATATGCACAAAAATCCTCGATGGGACAAGGATTTTCGCGGTATTTGTTCATATATACACAAATTTAATACCAAAAAGATCAACAACCTCATGTGTGGAAAAGGAATTGTGGAGAATTGTACAATAGTTGGTTTTGAGCAGACATGTAGATGAAATAAATGTGGATAAATACACAATTATCCCAAAATGCTTGCGCTAAGAAATGGCGAGGGGCTGAGGACAGAGGGTTCCCGACATAGTCGATCGTCGATCGGTCGGGAGAGATTGGAAGCCGGGCTGCGGGACTCGGCACGGAGAGGAGAGAGGGCGCGGTGACAGTGACGGATTATCTGTATTATGCCCCCGGGCAAAGAAAAGAGTGGGGAAGCCGCTTCCGCGAGATGTTCCCGGAGGCGGCCGGCAAGGCGATCGAGGAAGCGAAGCTTTGGTGCGCGGACAACGTCATTCGCTGGAAAGGGCTGGCGATCGACATGGGCAGCCCCATCGACTGGCTGCATAATCCGACGGGGGACAAGGAGTTCACGTGGGGCATCAACCGCTTCAAGCATCTGCGTTCCCTAGGCATCGCCTATGCTTGCACCGGCGGCGAGAAATACGCGGCCAAGGCTTGGGAGCATGTCGCGGGCTGGATCGCGACGCAGCCTTGTCCGTGGGGACTGGCTGGCGAGGAGGCGACGTATTTCCAACGGCCCGGTCCGTGGCGGTTGCTGGAGACCGGGCTAAGGCTGCGGCAGTGGGTGTACGCCTACCATTTCTTCCGCGATTCGGAGAGCTGGTCAGGGAGCTCGGAAGTGTTGTTCCTTGAATCGGTAAAAGAGCATGCCCGTTTCTTGTCGGCTTATCCCGCCAGCATCGAGATTAATCACTCCATCATGCATATGATCGGATTATTGAGCGCGGGGCTGTCTTTCCCCTCATGGGAGGAAAGCGGCGCGTGGACACGGTTCGCCGTGGAGCGGCTAGAAGCGTGCATGCGGGAGCAGGTGCTTCCGGACGGTGTTCATGCCGAGCTGACGCCGCATTATCATATGGTGTCGCTGGAGCTGTTCGTCGATTGCGCGGTCATGCTGCGCAAGCGGGGCCTGTCGTTCTCGGACGAGTACGAGCGAGTGCTGGAAGGCATGGCGGAGTTCTCCCGCCGCATGGCAAGGCAGGACGGAAGCATGGCGCCGTTCGCGGATTCCTACGCCAATCAGCCGCCTGATCTTAACGCGGCGGCGCTGTATTACGATCGGCCCGAATGGCTGCTCCCCGATCAGCTTCACGAGCAGTTCTGGACGGTCGGACCGGAGGCGATCGGGCGTTTGTCGGCAAAGGCGGGGGGCTCGTCCGGCGAAGCGCGGGAGAGGCCCGGGGACGAGAGGCCCGGGAGCGAGAGCGCCGGGGAGGCTGCGGCCGCCATGGAGGAAGGCTCGCCGGGGCTGCCTTTCGCGTTCCCTGTTGCCGGGTATTACGGGCTGGGAAACGCCGAGCAGCAGATGATCTTCGACGCGGCGGCGCTAGGCGGGCCGCATGGCCACGCCGACGCCTTGTCTTTTGAGCTGTGCGCCTTCGGCGAGGCGCTGCTGGTCGATCCCGGGACGTACACGTACGTGGAGAACCCATGGCGCCGCTACTTCAAGAGCACGGCGGCGCATAATACGGTGCTGGTGGACGGGCAGGACCAGACGCCGTATCTGCGGACGCAGCGGTGGGGCACGCCTGAAGCCAAGGCGAGTCTGCTTGGCTGGGATGCGGAGCGGCAGTCGATCTGCGCCGAGCATGACGGGTACCTCGGACTGGGCATTATGCACAGGCGTGCCGTTTGGTTTCTCGCCGAAAGCGGAGAATGGGTCATAATCGACCGGCTGACCGGAAGCGGCGAGCATGTCTATCAGCATCGGCTGCATAGCCGATTGCTGCAATGGAGCGCGGTTAAGCGGGGAGGCGGTAGTTCGGCTAATCGAGGCGGCGCAGAGACGGAAACATCCTGTTTCGCGCTTCGGGGGAACGGGCTTGCCGGCAGGCCGGACTCAGGGCTGGCCTGCGACATGCTGCTGTTCGGCCCCTCATCGATGGAGGTCGACATCGAGGACGGCTGGGAGTCGGTCCGCCCGCTCGAGATGGAGCCGCTTAAGGTCGTTCAGGCGCTCCTGACGTTGGATGGCGGAGGCTGGTTCGCGACGGTTGTTCGGCCAAGGCTGGCGGCGGTGCTGGGAACCGTTGACGGGGAGCCGATGCCTGACTTACTGTTGCCGGGCATGA
>JAQSXN010000578.1 GCA_029256665.1 Paenibacillus sp. | reverse complement strand
CGGACCGCAAGGGCCGGGCTGGAGGTGGTCATGTCGATCAAATACGTGCCAGGTTTCGCCGACTGCACGATTCCCCCCTCGCCCAGATAGATCGCATCGACATCGCTTGGGTAACCTACGATCGTCACAATGGCGCCGCAGGCGGCAGCCAGCTCGCCAGGCGAGTCGTGCCATACCATGCCCAGCTCCAGCAGCTCCGCAGCCTTCTCCTTCGTTCTTGTGTAGAGATGAACCTCGTATCCTCCGTTCTGCAGATGTTTGGCCATGCTGCTGCCCATTACGCCCGTTCCGACAAAACCGACCTTGGTCGTTGCTGGACTGATCATCATCTCGTTCCTCTCCTTTGTCCGTTTCCGATTCTTCAATAAATCTTCCGCATCTATTATCATCTTAATTTAATAGCATCCCACACGTCGAGCCGGGTCACCGTGAAAGTCAACTCTCCGTCTTTGTATTCAAACGGCAGCTCCCCGTTTTCAAGCAACCCGCTGACGGACGCGGCATTAGGCAAAAGCGCGGCGTTCAGCCGTACCTCGATGCCGTGCAGCGGCACCGCGTTTGCGAGCGGTCTTCTGCCCGTTCCGTTGACTAGATGCAATAGCAAACCCTCTCCGTTTCTGTACAAGGTCGCCTGCAGGCCGATAATCGGCGACGTGCGGAGGAGTCTTGCCTCGCCGGTCATCGTTTCGACGATGTTGTTCAGCAACTGATAATGTTCGCCCAGCTTAAATTCATCGATCAGGGCGCTTAGCGAGAATGGCGCATAGAGCACGCGCCCTTGTCCCGCTTCGCTCAGCAAGGCAAGCGGAATATCCGTATGCTCGACCGGCAAGGATGCACGCTCCGGCGGAGCTCCGGTGCTCTCGAGCGGCGAGAACGACGGGACCAGCGTAGCAAGCACCCGCGTTCCGTCAAGAGGCTTGCAATACACGACGCGGCCGCGATGCGGAATGATCTCCGTATCTTCCATCCCGCTCTGCAAGGGGTTGCCCGCCCCTTCGAACCGGAGATAACTTGCGACGAGGCTTTCGCCGACCGTCGACCGGCTTTCGATGCCGAGCAGCTCGGCAAGCGCCTTCCGCTCGTCCGTTGCCAGGCTTCCTTCGACAATGAGGTTTCCGCCTTGCTTCACGTATGCCTTCCATCGTGCGATCTCCTCGGCCCCGGCCGGATAATGCTCCGGCACGATGACCGTCCGGTAACGACCAAGCGCGTCCGAATCCGCGGCTTCCTCCGGGAGTATATCGAACGGAATTTGACGATTCACGAGCCCGTCCGCCCAGCCCTCCGTCGATTTGCCGGCGCGCCACAGCAACGCGACGCCCGCAAGCGATTCCGCGCCGCTCATCTCTTCGGCCAGCATCTCTTCCTTCCGGTTATGTTCCGTTACGATTCTAATAATCCGTTTGTCGCGTATCGTGTCCGGCACGCCGGTGAGCGAGTGCCAGATCTGTCCGCCGTACGCCGGAATTTGCGCCAGCCAGAATGCGTATTCGGCCGGAGGCAAACCCGTATGCCGCCAGTCCATTCCCGGACAGGAATGCAAAATGCCCAGCGGCGCCGCCGCGGCCGCTCTGGAGCGGCCCAGCTTGACGCTAAGCGCCGGCTTCCAGAACTCCGGTATGGCGCGCACTCCTTGCGACAGCACATTCTGCGGCTCCGTGCACAGAAGATCGGTTCCGGCTTTACGATCGGCCAGTCGTTCGTTAAATAAATTGTAATAGCCCAGGACCGGCGTATCCTCGCGGACGCTCTTGATGGTTGCGTTCAGCAGCTCGATGTTATGCCTCATGCACAAGGAACCCCATGAACGGTCGTACTCCGAGCGATGCTCCGGCATCGGAACGCCGAAGAGCTCTTTATATTTGTCGCGGCAACTGCCGCATTGGCACGGGATCGTACCGGGATTGTTAAAGAAGACGCCGTCGATATCGTATTTGCGAAGCGACTCCTCTAGCACCGGGACGGCGAGTTCTTCGTTCCGGTAACCGGTGTTGATGCAGGTCGACATTAACAGCGACCAATTGCCCGGACGTTTGGCTCCGATGATTTCCGGTTCTCCTTCGACGTCCCTCACAAACCACTGCGGCCTGTTCTGGTAGACGTAATCGTCCGCCTTGCTAAAGTCGTACCGGGCGACAAAGCGGAGACCTTCCTTATGGAAAGCTTCGATCATCTCGCCTAACAAATCGCCGTTCTCAGGCAGAAATTCGTTGACATGGTGGTATGGCACCTCGGACTTGTACCAGGCATAGATGCCGCCAACATTGAACACGACCGTATTCGCGCGCATCTCCTTCAATTGCCGCGCCAGCCGTTCCGGATCGATCGCGGCCGTATCCTTCACTTGCATATTGGGCTGTATTATGCGAAGCGGCTGCTTCCACCAGCTAGCTTGCGTCATGGTAAGCTCCTCCGTTCGTTCGATAACATATTTTCATTCGCTATAAGTGAGAAAACCTCTACCCTCGGCCTTTCGGGGATGTGCGACCGCGTTTAAAGGTATGTTTTATCGCCAATAAGAATTTAGTTAATCCGACAAAGCTCGGAAACTTATAAATTCTTATGTGGTTAAAATCAGCTCAGACGGTAGGCGGCGAAAGCGCCCAGCTCCTTTACAACAAGCTCGACGGTCTTCCCCTCATAACGAAGTTCGGCTGCCGCGGAATCGCCGAGCGCCTCGGCTTCGCGAAACTCTTTCAACCCGGTTAGCCGGAGCCTGATGTCCCTCATCGCAACCGGACTTTCGTACGTAACGCCGTTGCTGCCCGACAAATTAAGCAAATGAATCATATAGGCGTCATCCGGCAGCCGGTGCATCGTCACTTCCACGCTTGGATGCGCTTGCGCGATCAGCGTGCGTTCGCCTCGGAGCAGACGGTCGATCGTCCCCTCTATGATATGCTTATGGTCGGCGAAGCCGTGATCCAGATAGAGTTGCCCGACTTGCCAGGCGACGTATCCCGATTCTCCCTCGCCGTCTTCAGCCGGAGGCATAAGGCCGAGCCCATAGCTCGTCGTTTCCGCATGGCCGTAAGCGCGCTCCGGCGGCCCGAAGCTGGAGGCTGCAATATACGGCAGCTTGCGCTCCCCCTTATCCCCGAAATCCCCGACTGCGAAGGGACCGCTAACGATCACCCAGTCGCGAAGCGCCAGCAAGGGAAACATCGCCTTGTCGTCGACGCGTACGTAAGATGCGGTCGTATCCTCGATCAGATCAACC
>JAQSXN010000577.1 GCA_029256665.1 Paenibacillus sp. | reverse complement strand
CCATCCCGCGTCCGAAGATGAAAGAGCTGATGAAGCGCAAAGACGGTCCGGCCATTCGGGACACGATCATTTGGTTCTGCGCGTTAGGGTTATTCGGCTACTTGGCCTTTCTGTCGTGGGGGACGTGGTGGGCGGTGCCGGCGTTTCTTGCGTATGGCATCCTGTATGCGACCCCGGGCGACTCGAGATGGCATGAATGCGGACACGGGACGGCGTTCAAGACGCCTTGGATGAACGAAGTCGTCTACCAGATCGCTTCCTTCCTGGTGCTGCGCTCGGCAACGCCTTGGAGATGGAGCCATTCCCGCCATCATACGGATACGATTATCGTGGGACGCGACCCAGAGATCGTTACGGAAAGACCGCCGATCTGGAAAATCCTTTTGCTCCAAATCTTCCATCTGTACGGAGGCCCTGTCGAGGTCAAACGTTTCGTCCTGCATACCTTCGGCAAGCTGGAAGCCCACGAGAAGGAATATATCCCGGCCTCCGAATACCGCAAAGTGTTCCGGGAAGCGCGCATCTACATGCTGATTATTTTGGCCGTGCTGGCCGCTTGCCTGTATACGGGGAGCATTCTCCCGGCGATGTTCGTGTTCCTGCCGTCCTTCTACGGCAATTTCGTCGTGCTGCTGTTCGGCATCTGCCAGCATCTCGGTCTGTACGAGGATGTTCTGGACCACCGGCTGAACACGCGCACAGTCTATATGAATCCGGTGTTCCGCTTCCTCTATTGGAATATGAATTACCATACGGAGCATCATATGTTCCCGATGGTGCCCTACCATGCGTTGCCGAAGCTTCACGAGGAGATGAAGCATGATTGTCCGGCGGCGCGGCCCAGCCTATGGGCGGCGCTTAAGGAAGTCGTCGGAGCGTTGCGCAAACAGAAGGAAGATCCGGCTTACGTCGTCGTCAAGCCGCTGCCCGACACGGCCCGGCCGTATATGTACGGCATCGAACACAATTTGAACATAAGGAGCGGAATTTCCTGATGAGCGCGCAATGGATTGAAGCTTGCGAAGTAGAAGACGTCGAGGTCGAAGATGTCATGCGCTTCGACTATGGGGACCGGACTTTCGCGATTTACAGGACGGAAGACCGAACATATTACGTATCGGACGGTTATTGCACGCATGAGCGGGTTCACTTGGCAGACGGGCTCGTCATGGGCAACGTCATCGAGTGCCCGAAGCATAACGGACGATTCGACATTCCGACCGGATCGGCGAAGCGGGCGCCGGTGTGCGTCGATTTGAAAACGTACCCCGTCAAAATCGAAAACGAAAAGGTGTTTATTCAGATCTAAGCGGGGAGCAAACGAAGATGAACGAACGAGGAATGGTCATCATCGGCGCCGGCACGGCCGGCGCCTGGGCGGCGGTCGAATTGCGCAATCGGGGCTGGGAAGGCGGCATCACGCTTATCGGAAACGAAAGCCGCATCCCTTACGATCGCCCGCCATTGTCGAAGGAGCAACTGCAAGTGGAGGGGGACGTCGCTCCCGTGCCTTTGATTCCGCAGGAATCGTGGGAGCCATGCGGCATTGCCTATATAAGCGGAGACGGCGCCGTCTCCATCGACCGCGATAAGCGCAGCGTCAAGCTGGAGAGCGGACGCGACGTTCCGTACGAGAAGCTGCTGCTCGCGACCGGCGCGAACCCGAGGAAGCTGGCGACCTTAGGGAACGGAACGGACGGCGTCCAATATCTCCGCCGCTTCGACGACGCGCTTCGCCTCCGCGAGCATCTGCGTCCGGGCAAGCGGGTTGCCGTCATAGGGGGAGGCTTCATCGGCTTGGAAGCCGCGGCCAGCGCCTCCGCCAAAGGCTGTCGCGTGAAGCTGATCGAAGCGGGACCGCGCATTCTGACGCGGGGGGTGCCGGAAGCGGTCGCGCAAGCCGTGCACGCCCGCCATGCCGAGGCAGGGGTCGAGTTTCGGACGGGAGCCGGACTGGAACGGATCGATCGCATTGGAGAAGAGTTTGCCATCGCTCTCTCGGACGGTACGACGGTGTCGTGCGATCTGGTAATCGCGGGCATCGGCGCCGTGCCCGAAACGGCGCTCGCGGCCGAGTGCGGTCTAGATATCGACAACGGCATCAAAGTAAACGAACGTCTCGAGACCAGCGATCCGCATATTTACGCGGCCGGCGACTGCTGCTCCTTCCCCCATGCACGGTACGGCGGACGCCGGATCCGGCTGGAGGCTTGGCGCAACGCGCAGGATCAGGGACTTCACGCGGCCGCCAATATGCTGGGCGAATCGGCGCCTTATGCCGCGATTCCGTGGTTTTGGTCCGATCAATACGATCTGACGCTGCAGGTGGCGGGGCTTCTCGACGGAGCGGCGGCAACCGTGGAACGCGATCTGGGGGAGACAGGGCAGCTATACTTCCATTTGGCGGAAGACGGAAGTCTGCTGGCGGCCAGCGGAATCGGTACGGAGAGCATCGGCAAAGAGATCCGCGTCGCGGAGATGATGATCGAGAAGAAGGCAAAGCCGTCGCCGGAAAGCTTAAGAGATCCTAAGACGAAGCTGAAGTCGCTTCTTCGCGCATAGCTGGCGACAGCCGTTTCACCTTGAAATATAGGAGAGGCCACAGGTTCGGCCTTACTCTCTCTATTTCTCGGAATGAAACGCGCTGCCGCAAATACTGGCGACAGCCGTTTCACCTTGCTAAGCTCGATTCCAACCTTCATAATAAAATTTGTGCCCGAGCACAAGGAGGAATCGAGATAACCAATGAACGTGACCATTCGTCAAATCGCGCTGAAAGCCGGGGTATCCCGCGGTACCGTCGACCGCGTGCTGAACGATAGACCCGGCGTGAAGCCGGCGATTCGCGCGCGCGTGTTAACCATCGTCGACGAACTGGGCTATGTGCCCAATATGGCGGCCAAAGCCTTGGCCTATAATAAGAAACCCGTCTTGATCGGCATCGTCATGCCGCCTCAGGAAATCGCGTTTTTCAAGGAAATCCGCGAGGGGATCGCGGCGGCGGAAAAGGAGCTCAAAAGCTTCGGCATCGTGCTCGACTATCATTACGTGGATAATCGGAGTCCGGAAGAGGCCGCTGCCGCAATCCGAAAGCTGATCGTGGACGGCGCCAGCGGCATCATGTTCTCCGTCATGGACGACGCCGTCGTTCAGGAAACCATCAACGAGGCCGCGGACCGGGGAATACCGGTCGTGACCTTCAATTCCGACGTGAGTCCGTCGA
>JAQSXN010000576.1 GCA_029256665.1 Paenibacillus sp. | reverse complement strand
AGGGAGCGGGAGCTGTCCGGCGGACTTTCCATTCACAAGTGTACCCATCACTTCGATCTTGTCAATTGGTGGATCGATCAGAAGCCGCAGGAGGTGTTCGCTTACGGTGCTTTGAACTATTACGGATCGGAAGGGGAAGCCAATCCCAGCCGGACCGACGGGCGCCATTGCACGACCTGCGAGGAGAGGGAAGCCTGCGACTATTATTCGCGGTGGAATGCCAGAAGCAAACATATAAGCGTGCCCGATGATCACTTAGGCTCGCTGGACGCGGGCAAGACGACATCGTTCCCTTATTCGGGCTATCGGCCGGATCGGTGCATATTCGACTCGGATATCGAAATCGAGGACACGTATACGGCGACCGTGAAGTACGACCGCGGCGCTTTGCTTAGCTATTCGGTCAATTTCTCGCTGCCTTACGAAGGCTATCGTCTGGCGATCAACGGCACGAAGGGACGCATCGAGACGCTGGAGTATCATATGCCGGGACGGACTCCGTTCCCGACGCCCGTGCAGACGATCGACTATTTCCCGCTGTTCGGCTCCAAGGAGACGATACACGTCGTGCATCGCGAAGGCGGGCACGGAGGGGGGGACCCGCTGCTGCTGGAGGACCTGTTCATGGGCGAGAGCGTCCGGAGGCCTTACCGGATCCTGTCCGGAGCGGAGGACGGCGCTTACTCGGTAGCGACGGGCGAGGCGGTATGGCGTTCGGTCTTGGAGCATCGTCCCGTCGAGATCGCCGAAGTATTGGGATTTAAGCAGGCGGCCCTGGCGGGACAGTCGGGAGGCGGAGGCCGATGAGAAGCAGCCAAGGCGCATACATCGACCTCGAAGAGAGCATGGCGGCGGCCGCGGGCATCCATGACGTGCCGCATGTGCTGGAGACGATCGCGCAGCGGTACGTGGGCCAGCATCCGCCGCATGGTCCCGTATTCAGAGTGACGAGGGACAACGCGATACGCAAGCTGCCCGATCATCTGTACGACATGTCGGCGAGCAGCCTGTTCTCCGGCATGCGGCCAGGGCAATTCGTTTATGCTTGGGCGAAGCTGCGGGCGGAGGAAGCGCATGAGTTCATTTTCCATTTGAGATGTTTAGGCCCCGTGCGCTTGTATCACAATGGCAGCAAGCAGTTCGGCTCGGCAAGCGAAGAGACGTTAGGCGGCGAAGGAGCGGGAGCGAGCGAGGCTCAGCCCATCAAACTGAAGATAAAGCTGGATCAAGGCTGGAATCACTTCGTGCTGGAGCTGGGCAAGGATGCCGAAGGGCGCTGCGGCGCGCAATTCGGCACCGGCAGCCGCAAGAATAAGCCGCTTCACTTCCTTGCTCCGTCCGAGGAGAGGGATGGCGAAGAAGGCTGGGTCTATACGCCTCCGCTGGCAGAGAGACTGGCGGGCATCCCTGCCGGCCGGCTTCCGGAGAGCGCCACCGGCGCCCGGTGGCTGCCGGAGATAGGCGGCATGCAAGGAGAAGGCGATATGGCCGTTCTTTACGAGGCTAAGCATGACGCGCTGCCCGGACATTTCGCGTTCGCGTGGACCTCGGTGGACAACGGCTTCGCCGGGTACGCCCGCGTGCGAATTTCGGGAACGGCGCTTGGGCCGGTATACGTTCAGTGGCAGGGCGAGGAGCGCGCGGCGGCCGAGGGGGCTGGCGCCTTCGCCGTCGAGCTTGAGGCCGCTCCGGGACGAAGCGATCTCGTCTTCCGCTGCATGTACGGTTCGCAAGGCTGGGGTTTTGCGATTACCGGGATTGAAGCGGGCCTTGACGCAGCGCGCGGCGCGGCCGCCGAAGCGTGCTCGGCGGAGGTTAGACTCGACTCGCCAAGGCGCGTAGCGGGCTGGAACGGCAGCTGGCTCTATCTGGGTCCGTTCGGTCCCGAAGCCGATGGCGACGCGAGTCCTTATTTGGCCATGGACACGGTAGCCGCGGATGGCGACAGAAGCTTCTATTGGACGACGGGCGAGCCGGGGGCGAACGTTAGGCCGTTCTTGGAGAACGAGCTGTTCGGTCGCTGGAATTATCCGCTGGGCGTCACGATGTTCGGGCTGCTGGAGACCGGCGATCTGCTAGGACGAAGCGATCTGGCCGAATACGTGGCCCGCCATGCGGAATTCGCGACCTCCATGTACGGATATTCGTTGTGGGACCGGGAGCGTTACGGCGCGGCCGGCCTTAACAATCAGCTGTCGGATATCGACAGCCTGGACGATTGCGGCTCCTTCGGCGCGCTTGCGATTCTGGCTGGGGAGCGCGTTCGGCCGCTTAGAGGCTTGCGGCAAGCGTCGGATGACATCGCCCGCTATATCGTGGATGTGCAGGATCGGATGGAGGACGGCGCCTTGTATCGCAGAATCGGCGTCTCGCCGAGCATGCACAACACGATGTGGTGCGACGACATGTACATGTCCGTGCCGTTCCTTTGCCGATACGCGGCGATGACGAGCGACTCTCGGTATGCGGACGAGGCGGCGAGACAGCTGCTGTTATACCGAAGTTACCTCTATATGCCGGAGCGGCGAATCATGTCCCACGTGTACGATGTGAGCCGCGGCGAGCCGTCGCGGACCGCTTGGGGCAGAGGCAACGGCTGGGTGTTCTTCTCGCTGGCGACGCTGTTAGGCGCGCTACCACAGGAGCATGCCCGTTACGCTTCCATCCTGGCCTTCTACAGGGAGCTCGCCGAAGGGTATCTCGCGCTGCAAGGGGAGCATGGCTTATGGCATCAGGTGCTGACCGATCCAGAGTCGTACGAGGAAGCATCTTGCACCTCGATGTTCATCTACGGCTTCGCGCTTGGCGCGCGGCACGGATGGCTGGAGCAGCCGGACCGTTACGCGGCGGCGGCGAAGGCGGGATGGCGCGGGCTGTGCGAGCGGGCGATCGACAAGCGGGGCAATCTGTACGGCGTCTGCAAGGGATCAAGCTGGTCCTATCGGCATAGCTACTACAAACACGAGCTTGGCTGGAATTTGAACGATACGCACGGCATCGGCATTGCCCTTCTTGCCGGCATCGAGACGCACCGGATGATGAAGAAGCTTCAGGCAGGCGTCGTTGCAGAGAACGCTAGGGCGTAGGCAGGGAATGGTGCGTTAGCGGAACGGATCACGTTATAATGAAAGGATATTCGGCATAAGGTGGGAAGTTCCGTGTTGAAATCCATCCGAAAGTGGCTCATGTTCAACTGGGCGCATACGCAAATCAGGCTGGCGCTGAT
>JAQSXN010000575.1 GCA_029256665.1 Paenibacillus sp. | reverse complement strand
AAGCCGCATAACGTAGCGGCAAGCGTGGCAGGCAGCGCGCGGAGCAGCTTGGGCAGCAATTCATACGCATAGTCCCAATCCCACATGACTCGGCTTCACCTCCATCCGGCCAGCTTGCGCTCCAGCAATCGAACCGTTAAGGATACGCAAGATGACAGGAGATAATAAATAATCAGCAACAAGCCAAAGA
Organism: Paenibacillus sp.; assembly: GCA_029256665.1. Taxonomy (GTDB): domain Bacteria; phylum Bacillota; class Bacilli; order Paenibacillales; family Paenibacillaceae; genus Pristimantibacillus. The sequence goes on along the minus strand of JAQSXN010000575.1, from coordinate 3,040 downwards.
TCAACGGCGTGTGCACATAATAATTGTTTCGCAGAATCATGGCTTCGTAGGTTAAATCCGCCATCGTAATGAAATACACGAGCGAGGTCGACTTAAGCATCTCGATCGACAAATTGCCCATCGGCGGCAGCATTCTTACGAAAGCTTGCGGCAGGATGACCCGGACGAACCTCGCGTTCGGATGCAAATTAAGCGCGATGGATGCCTCGTATTGCCCCTTTGGCACGGCTAGAATGGAGCTTCTGACAATTTCTCCGCCGTACGCCCCGATATTGAGTCCGATCGCGAGCACGGCGGACCAGGTTTTATTAAGCTCCAGTCCGGCAATCGGTAGCGCGAAGTATACCCAAAACAGCAACACGAGCAGCGACGAAGCGCGGAATAACTCGATGTAGCAACCCGACACCCAGCGGATAGGCGCTACGGACGACAATCGTCCCATGCCCGACAACGCGGATAAGCTAAATGCCAGAAGTCCGGCGAGCAGCGCGATGCGCAAGGTGACGATGGCACCGTCCGCCAGGAAGGGAAGCCATTGCCCGATGGGAGCTTGCATCGGCTACGCCTGGGAGGAGCACAGCTGCGCCGATGTCGCGTCGCCCGGCAGCTCCTGCTCGGTAAATCCGAATTGCTGCAAAATTTGCAGCAGCTCCCCGTTCTCTTTCATCTTGTTAAGCTCGGCGTTAAAGGCGTCGCGGAACTCCGTATCTTCCATGCGGAACGCGGAAGCTCCGTATCCGCGCACGCTTGCGCCGTCCACCATCGGCTGCTCGAAGTCCATAACCCGCTCCAGGCCGTCATCCCCGGCTTCTTCCAATCTGGATTGAAGCGCAGGTCCCGTCATCGTCATGGCATCCGCCCGTCCGGATTGCAAGGCGCTGATTGCCGCATCTTGATCCGGAACGATGACCAGTTGTTTCTCCGTCACGCCGTTCGCTTGCAGATATCCGATCTCGACGGCACCCGACATTACCGCGACTTTGGCGTCCTTGTTGTCCGCGATCGCCTTGTAGCTCGTCAATTCCTTCGGATTGCCTGCTTTGACCGCCAGTCCTTCGCCGATGCTGTACTCCGGGTCGGCGAACGACACCGCCTTGCAACGTTCCGGATTAATAAACATGCCGGCCGTTATCATATCGAAGCGTCTGGCATCCAAGCCGGCAATTAAGCCTGAAAATTCCGTCAATTCACCGCGCATTTCTTCAATGCCGAGCCGGCTCAGAATCGTTCGCGCGATCTCGACGGCTTCTCCGGTGAGCTCGCCGTTCTCGTCCTTGTAGGCATATGGATTCTCCCCGGCAAATCCAATCGTTATGTACCCCTGTTCTTTCGCCTTCAGCAAAGTGTTTGTTTGGCCCTTGTTACCGTTGCCGTTCCCGTTGCCGGAACAAGCGCCTAGCAGCAGCGTAGCCGCTATCGTCAAGGTTAGCCATCTTTTCCTCATGCTTTTCGTCACACCAGCCTTTCGTTTTTTTTACGACACTTAAAAGGCTAACATGGATCCGACTGGAGGTCATTTCCAGCTATCCCGCGTATCCTCGCCTATTTCAGGCTCTCCTAGGAAGAGATGCGCTGACCTGCCGAGTCCACCAAATTCCTCCCATATCCTTCCGAATGATCACAAATTCATTCGTTTACATGCCACCTTCGATATGTTATATAACAAGAATTTATACATGAAATTTCGAAAATCATCAATTTTATTAATCAATTTTTGTTATAAGTATGTCTATCTCGAATAAGGGGGCGAATAGGAAGTTATGCTCGTTCTATGTCGATATCTATTTAGACAGGTCAGCCAAGTTGCGACAAACATCTCGTTAACCTTCTGCTACGATAAGACATGTCGCCTATACATTGCAGAGGAGAGTTGCAAATGAAGTTAATATCGAACCAGCATTTTCTGAACGAAACCATCACCTTCGACGGCTTCACCTTTACGAACTGTACGTTCTCGAATTGCGTTATCCTGATCACGTCGCTGGACTTTCACTTCGAAGGTTGCTCGTTCTTCGGTTCTACCCTACACGTTAACCCGGACTTGCCCATATTCGACGTTTCCCACAGGCTTTCCCAATCGGATTACGATTCGGAGACCTATTGCTACAGGGATGATTACAAGTATCCTCGGACGAAGGTCGCGCTTCCTTCCGTTTCCCACTAATCGCTCATAGCGATCATAGGAGCCAAAAGCAAAGAACCTCCGTTCCGGCATCTCTTAATCGATGCGGGAACGGAGGTTCTTTTGATCCGGACGTTATGTGGTTGTTCATCTCGTTATCGGGCTTTCACGATGATCTTGCGAATGCTCTCGCTGGACAGATGATATTTGCGCTCCAGCTCGGCAACGGTCGCGCCGTTGACGTAACATTGCACGATCTCTTTGTTGCGCTCCGCAAGCAGCTTGCGGGTTCCGCTTACCTCGCCCCAGCTCGCGCGCTGATTCGCCGGCTTCGGGATATAGATAAGGTCGCCCTGAATATATTTTTGCAGCTCTAATAATAGGCTAGGGGGAAGCACGTCTCTTCCATTTTTGTAATTCACGTTCAAAGTCCTCCTCGAACTGTTCTAAACGATTATATTGCGTCGCTTCGGACGCGGATGGCAATACGGCAGTGTTAACGATGCTTGTGGCATTCCATGCTTTCCATGTATTCATTGTTGTCATCCTCCCTTTCATCGAATTTGGGTCTCGCTAGTTCCGCTCAGAACGGAACCGCCTTTCCATTATAATGAAAAATGTTCATTCGTACAATGCGAATCGCTTCCAAAATGTAAGAAGAGGCCCGGGGGCCTCTTCCGTCATCGTTGATGATCTCCGATTACTCGGAGATCACCTCTACGTTGTGATTCAATTGGATCATCTCCTTTCGCGCGTATTTCGTCGGCCCCGACTCCTTCATTATAATTCCAGCAGCCGAGCCAGCGGTAGCGAAAGAACGATTTATAAAGAAACTTTACCAGATATTGTCCCGCGCGAAGAAGCGCGAATGCGCCTCAGCCACTCGGGCAGCGCTACGCCGGCCAATACGATCGCGAC
>JAQSXN010000574.1 GCA_029256665.1 Paenibacillus sp. | reverse complement strand
AATTTTAGAAGACAAAGCATGAGTGGGGAAGGGTTGTGTGGGAGTTGAAGCAACAGATCAGAGCTGGAAAAGCAGGAGTGCTGCTGCTTGCCTTGTGGATGGGGGCTGGCGCTTGGTTCGGTACGCCGATCCAAAAGGCGGAAGCGGCCGAGGCGCCGATGGAAAGTTATGTGTTTGCCGGGATGGTACCGGGGGACGCCTATTATTTTGACCAAGTCATGGATGTGGCTGTCGATGGCGAAGGGAATGTGTATATCGCGGAGCAATTCAAGCATCGCATTACGAAGCTGAGCGCCGAAGGAGAGGTCTTAGACAAATGGACAGGGGATGCGACGTTCTCGCCTAAGGCGATCGCGGCATCGAGCGACGGCATCGTGTATGCGGCCGCGGGTGATGGCATCATGGCGATCGACATGGCCAGCGATGAACCTCTCCGTACATGGACGAGTCCAGGCATGTCGGTGACGGGACTTGCGGTCGATACGGAGAGCGGCGTCGTATATGCGACCGATAATACGTACGAAAATAACTCCGTATGGCGGCTTGATCTCAATGCCGAAGCCGATGCGTTCGAGCAGTGGACGGGCTTCAACGACGAAACTGAACTGGAAAACGAAACGGAAACGCCGTTCGACTATCCGACCGACGTCGCCGTCGGACCTGAGGGCAACGTGTATGTAGCCGATCAGAGCAACCGGATCGTGAAGCTGAACGAGCATGGAGCCTATTTGGGCATGATGGATGCCGACGGGCAATTCGATTCGTTACGAAGCATTGCCGTGGACCAATCCGGTTTCTTGTATGCTGCCGATTCTGAAGATGACGGCGTCGTTGTGTTTGACGATAACGGAGATCTGGTTCATTCAATCGGCGGGGAAGGCATGGGGGCAGGCGAGTTCAATTATCCTCAAGGAATCGCCGTCTCGACTGACGGTCAAGCGTATGTGGCGGACACGAGCAACCGGAGGGTGCAGAAGCTGGTGCTGACAGCCGATGAGTCCGAGGGCGCGGAGTTAGAAGTCGTAGACGTTTGGGGTACATATGGACCGGAAGAAGGTCAATTTTTTATCCCTGAAGGAATCGCAGTCGACTCCGCGGGCCGCGTGTACGTGGCGGACCAAGGAAACGAGCGGATTCAAATGTTCGATGCCGGGCTGACGTTCATGGCCTCGCGGGACGGCGGCGGCTCTTCATTCTTGCCGTTCGGCCTGGCGGTCGACGGGGAAGGCAGCTTGTACATGACGAGCGGCGGTGCGCTGTTGAAGTATGTTCCCGCGGAAAATGTGGTGTCGCAGCTGAACGAGTGGGGGACGCTGTCGGACCCAACCGAGCTTGCGATTGATGCCGATGGATTTATCTATGTTGCGGACACGGGAGGCCACAAGATCGTCAAGTTTGATTCGACCGGACAAATGGTGGATGAGATGGTTGGCGTGGACGAGCCGAACAACTTCTATTTCCGGCCGGTGGGTATTGCCGTCGACAGCGAGCGAAATATCGTCTACTCGGCGGATGGGAAGAATATTCAAACCTTCAACACGGACGGCGAACAGCTGGACGAAAACTGGGGACAGCCGGAGGGCGGCGCATTTGGCAATATTTCCGGCATCGCGCTCGATGGGGAAGGAAACCTGTTCGTGGCGGACGAGGGCAGCTACAAGATCCATAAGTTTAATCCGGCTGGAGAACTGATGGCAAGCTGGGGCTCGAAAGGCTCCGGGGCCGGCGAGTTCGACGGTGTCAGCGCGGTCGCGGTTGATGCTTTAGGCAACGTGTACGTCACCGATGGCGGCAACAATCACCGGATGCAGAAGTTTGCTCCGCTTACCTATTCGGTTAGCTTCGAAAGCAATGGCGGCACGGCGGTAGCCGCGCAGGCGGTGAAACCTGGCGCCGTGGCGAGCGAGCCGGCCGTTCCGACGAGAAACGGTTATACGTTCGGAGGCTGGTACGCGGACAGCGCGCTGTCGCAAGCATACTCGTTCGAGGCGTCCGTAACGGGAGAACTAACGTTGTACGCGAAGTGGACGGCTAATCCGATTGTCCTTCCGGATAACGGGAACGAGACGCCTTCGGTCATTCATCCTGAACCAAATCAACCAAATCAAGGGACGAATGACTTTCTGATCAACGGCAAGCCGGGCAAGGCGTCGGTCAAACATGCGACGGACGAGGATGGCAGGAAGGTTACCACGATCTCGGTCGAGTGGGACAAGGGCAACCAAAGCCTCGCCGGAGAAGAAAGCCCTGTACTGTTGCTTCAATCGGATACGGGATCCGACGTGCTGGCGGGCGAGCTGAGCGGCGAGCTCCTGCAGGCGTTGATCGACAGGCAAGGCGTCATCGAATTGCGAACCGGCTCCGCGACGTACACCCTTCCGGCAGGAAGGCTCGACCTTGAGGCTGTGCTGAAACAACTGGGTTCCGCGACGTTGCCCGCGGATGCCGTCCTGCGGATAGAGGTATCGCGAGCGACCGGCGAATTGGCGCGGCTGCTGAACGACAGAGCGGAGGCGGAAGGATTTAAGGTTGTCGTCCCTCCGGTTCATTTTACGATTTGGTTGACCTATGGGGATGCCACAATCGAGCTGAAGACATTTAACGGCTACGTGAAGAGAACCCTTACGTTGCCAAGCGGATCGGGCTTGAATCGAAGCTTGACCGGCATCGTGGTCGGACCGGATGGAACCGTTCGCCATGTGCCGACCCGGCTCTCGTCCGCGAACGGCGCGCGCGCGGCGGAGATCAACAGCCTGACGAACAGCGCTTATGCCGTCGTATCGTATTCGGTTTCGTTCAGCGATGCGGAGAACCACTGGGCGAAGCCATCTATTCACGACTTGGGATCTCGCATGATCATAAAGGGAACCGGCGCAGCAGCGTTTAGCCCGGACCAAGCGATCACCCGCGCGGAGTTCGCCGCGATCATCGTTCGCGCGTTAGGTTTGCCGGTAGATTCGGGCAGCTATCAAGGCAAGTTCGCGGATGTCGATGTTAACGACTGGTACGCGGACGCCGTTCAAACCGCCTATTCGTACGGACTTGTCGGCGGCTACGAGGACGGAACGTTCCGTCCGCAGGACAACATTTCGCGCGAGCAGGCGATGAAGATTCTCGCGGATGCGATGCTGCTGACCGGTCTTCTCGGCGAGGATGCCGATATCAGCGAAGGCGTAGAGCAGTTAAACGCGTTCGAGGATGCGGCGGATGTCTCGACTTGGGCTCGCGATAGCGTGGCGGCC
>JAQSXN010000017.1 GCA_029256665.1 Paenibacillus sp. | reverse complement strand
GATCAGCTGGGCATTCTTCACGTCGATCTCGTGCTGGTACTCGTTCTCGATGAGCGCCTTCATCCGGGCCATCATGAAGTTGTAGCCCGCTTCCAGCAACCCGATCTCGTCACTGCTCTGCACGGACTTCATCTCGAAATCGTGAATGTGCGATTTCCTCATCGTCTTAGCCAAGCTGACGATCGGGCGGCTGATGCGCAGCGACACGACGATGGACAGGAGTATGGAAACGGCCGTGAACAACACGCCGGTCCATAAGCCCGCCGTCATCGTCCGCTGGGCGATGGCGTCGATCGTCGCGGCGGGTATGGCCTTGACGATCCGCAGCTCGCCGCCGCTGACCCGCTTCGAGAATACGTAGTCCTGCTTCGTCCTCGCGAAAGCCACGTCCGGAGAGCGCGCGCGGCCAGCTCCCTCCAGCGCCTGAAGCAGCTCCGCGTCATCGGGCAACGGCGAAGAGCCGGGAAGCAGCTCCCCGTCGTCGCTGACGAGATAGATCGCGCTTTCCGGCTCCGATTGCAATAGCTCTCCCGCTTGCCGCCAAACCTTGTCGTCGATTCGGACGGAGATGCCGCCGATAAGCTCCTGCCCTTGGAATTCGTTCATGGAATGGTACGCGCTCAGCATGTCGCCGGACGCCTTGAAATACAAGCCTGACGGCTCTGTTAACATGCGGCTCCACGGACCCTCGCGAATATCGAGCGAATGGGTGATGCCGCTATTGGCGTAATTGACCGAATAGGCCCGCTCCGTGGCATGCATGTACAACGTCAAGTTGTCGATCTTGCGGGAGAACGAGTAGTAGGCCGTGTTCATGGCGGCGAATAAAGCATTTTGCAGGCGATACCGTTCTCCCGCTTCCAAGTCGTCGATTCTCGTCAGATCCCCGATCAAGTCGGAGCGGATATGAAGCGCATAGAACAGCGTATCCATCTGCTCGATCAATTCGTCCAAATATTGGCTGGCCCAGACCATCCGGGATTCGTTGGCGTCGATCATCTCCTTCTCTACTGAGCTTCTCGTATTGTTCGTAGCCTGCCAGGTGACCGTGACGACCGGCAGCGTCGTTAGCGTAATCATGAGCACCATAAGCCGGAAGCGGATGCTGATTCGTTGCAGCGGCATAGTTCCCTCCTGCTCCCGGCGATCCGGGACTTTCTAATTACTTTCGTAAAATGACAACGCTTCCATATTGAATGTTACTAGTATACTGCAACGCCTGTTTTCGCGCATTTGTTTTTCATGATCTACTCCATTGCACGATATTGATAATGGCGCGTCAAAAAATAGAGTTGTAGATTGGCAATCGAAAGTATTAGACTGTACATTGGGACAATACTTCAATATAGAACCTACAAGGCAAGGAGATATCATGAACAATAACGATTTTCTGCCCATCATACTCGGAAGCGACGAGAATGCATATGGAAACGTCAGACTGATCCATGAAGCTTACGGGATAAAGCCGCTGCTTCTGTGCAGCCGCCTGCTCATACCGACCATGAACAGCAAGCTGTTCGATCTTGTGCGATTCGACGACTTTGACCGTGACGACGTATTTCCCGGCGCGCTGCTTTCCATATTGGAACAATACGCCTCTCCTACGCGCAAGCTGATCGTCATTCCTTGCTCGGATTATTATGCCGGCATGCTGTCGCGGCATTACGATAAGTTCAAAGGGCTGATCGCTAACCGATTTATATCGCACGAGCTTCTGGACACGCTCGATACGAAGGACAAATTCTACAAGCTATGCGAGCAGTACGGACTGGATTACCCCAAGACGATCGTATGCGAGCCACATGAACGCGAAATCGCGCTGGATCACATGGATTTTCAATTCCCGATTATCGTCAAACCCGAGAACAGCAATGCTTACGCGTATTTGCACAGCGAGTTCGAGGGAAAGAAGAAGGTGTACTTCTTCAAATCGAAGGACGAATATTTCACGATGGTTCGCAGCATGAATCAATCCGACTACATGGGCAAGCTGATCATTCAGGAATTCATTCCCGGCGAGGACAGCTCCATGCGCGTTATCAACAGCTTCTCCGACAATGACGGAGTCGTCAAGATGATGTGCCTCGGCCAGCCCGTGCTGGAGGAATACGCGCCTAAGACGCTTGGCAATTACGCGGCGATCATCTCGCGCTCCGACATGGACATCTACAAAAAAATCAAGGCGTTTCTCGAGCAGATCGGATACGTCGGCTACTCCAACATCGATATGAAATACGACAGCCGAACGGGCAAATACATGCTGTTCGAAATCAATCCCCGCCTCGGCCGAAGCAGCTTCTTCGTCAGGGCGGCGGGACTGAACATGATCACCGCGATGATCGATCAAGTCGTCTACGGCAAAAACTCGGACTGCGTATACGGCAGCCAAATCGGGATGTGGACCAACGTGCCGAGGACGGTATTGCGAAAGTACGTCACCGAACCAGCGTTATCCGCCGAGATCGAAGGGCTGTTCAAACAGAAGAAAGTGCTGTATTCCATCTGGTACAAAAAAGATCTGAACTTGAAGCGAGTCATTCGCATCGCCAGATACTACTATAGCCACGTCAAAAACTTCAAGCTTTATTTCTATGACAAGAAGCAGTCGAATTCCTTGAAATAGCCGGAGAGGCATTGCCATTGTCCCGCAACACAAAAGAAGCTTCCAGTTCCCGCATCTACCGCGGATCCTGGAAGCTTCTTTACGCGCATTTCGTTAGTTGCAGCCTTGCTAATCGTCATCCGGCCGCTTTAGTTCGTACCGGAGGAGAACGTCATGCTGTCCAAATTGCCGATGTACGGAACATCGCTTGTCGTCGATCCCGTAAATACCACGTAAATGCTCTGACTGCCTGTCAAGACTTGAATCAGGTCGAAATTGACCGTATTAAATACGTTCCAAGCCGTTGTGTTCGTAAGGTTTGCCGTTCCGATAACCGGACCGTTCTCGCCTCCAAGGCGCAGCTCGGCACTAACGTTGTTCGGTACCCGATTAGAAGGAGCCGAGTACACGATAGAGGCTTTCGACTTGCCTTGCGTTCCGAAGTCGACATTGTCGAACTGCAGCCAAGCTCCCGTAAACGTGTTCTTCACGACGGTTCCGCCGTTGCCTGCTTCCGTTCCCAGCTTGCCGTTGTTGAATGCATTAGCCGCATCCGACTGTTGGCTAGCGGATTCGAACTGCAGCGTCAGGTTCGGCTCGGGATTAGGATCCGGCTCCGGGCTTGGTTCCGGCTGCGGGTCCGGGCTTGGTTCCGGCTCCGGTTCCTGAGGCGGAGTCGTCAAAGTGAACGCGGCGTTATCGAAGTTGCCGATGTACTTAAACGTATTGTTTACTGTGCCTGCGAACACAAGATAAATATCGTGAACTCCCGTTAGCTGTTGCGTCAGATCAATCGAAGCAGTGGCATAAGTTCCCCAGCTCGATGCCGTCGGCGGAGTTTCGACTTTGCCGATCAGTGTTCCGTCCACGGCGCCCAATCGAATTTCCAACGCAGAATCGGCTGCGGTATTCGCAGAGTTGCCGGAATATTCGACGGAAAACGTATTGACGCCGGAATCCCCGAAGTTCATGCCTTTGTACGCCACCCAAGCGCCGTTATACGTATTGGCCACTTGTTGACCGCTTTTGCCGTTCTCCACCTTGAGCGGCGTTCCTTGCACCGGGTGATTGCCCGTTGCCCATTCGTTGTACTTCTCCAGCTCCAGCTTGGCGTAATCGTAACGCAAGCCTTCGTTGATCAGCGTGAATTGGTCGAAATTGCCGATGTAAGGCAGATCGTTGTTAATCGATCCGCGCATGACGACGAACACGTCGTTCACCCCGGTAACGGTACGGCTGAAATGCGCTTTTATTTTCGTATACGGTGTTTTCCATGCATTGCCCGTGTTCGGCAGTGCCATGTCGGCAATGACTTCTCCATCGGCGGATCCTAGACGGAATTCCAGACGAGCGTCGGCAGGCACGCGGTTCGACGGAGCATCGTATTCGACTTCAACCGCGTCTCTGCCCTTCTCGCCGAAGTTCAGATCCCGGAATGCCAGCCATGCGCCGTCGAACGTATCGCCCACAACCGTATTGCCGTTGTTGTTAGCTTCCGTCTTAAGCCCGCGGTTGTTGATGGCGCTTCGCCCGTCCGTCCATTCCGTCCTGTTCTCGAAGTCAACGCGGATCGGTCCTTCACCGGGAGGGATAGGCGTATTAGGGTCCAGCGGATCAATCGGCCCAATCGGCGTAACCGTGCCGTCCGGCCCTAGCGGTTCGATCGGTCTTACTTCCTTGACCGGCAACGGCAGCGGTTCCGGAGCAGGCTCGCCCGGCTCGCTCGGGTCCGTACCCGGCTCCGGCTCTTCCTCCGGCTTCGGAGCGATCGGCTCCGCCAGCCAAGTCGAGTCGTAGACGTTGCCGTTGAATTCATCGACCAGATAAATGTTAACCTTATAGGGGTCACCCTTGACGTTAAATAATTGCTCGACCTCAAAATCTCCGGCTTCGACCGGCATCGAGCTCGTCATCCATGCCTTCTCTTCCGCGTTCATAAGCTGGAACACAATGTACGCGGAATCGTTGTATTCGCTCTTCAGCTTGCCTTCCACTTGAACGGACAAGTTGCCTTCGTTCGTTACTTCCGCGTGAAGGTCGAATAGATCCCATAAACGATCCGCTTCAAATGGCTTATCGGAGAGCAGCGATTTACCGCTTGCCCGTTCCTTGGCCAAATCCGCCTTGACGCGAACGCGTACGTCTCCCGCTTTCAGATCGAACGGTCCGATCAATTGCGGATTGCCAGTCGCCTGCTTCCAAGTCTCCCCGGCATCCATGCTATATTCATAATCGCCGGCTGCCGTGAACCCAGGGACATTGGTCCAAGCGAACGTATTGGCCTTATCTTCCACAACGGGATTCGTAGGCGCCTCCGGCACGGACAAAGGTTTGATCGCATCCAGACGGAAGTCGAACGCGATGTCCGAGCTCGTCGCGTTGACCTGATGAATCTCTGCCGCGATAATGTTTTCTCCTTCGACCAGCAAGGAAGGATCGAATCGGAACGTAATCCAGTCACGTTCGTTATTGACTGTTCCGTTGGCATGGGTTTCGTAGTCCACCGGCCCGTTCGGCATGTTGCTGCGGAACACTTCCACGCCGTTGACGTACACGATTACGCCGTCGTCGCGAATGACGCCGGCCTCAAGGCCAAGTATCTTGGACGGCTCGTCTAATTCGAATGTTTGACGGAAGTATGTCGTCGGATATTTATTGGTGCCATTCGAACCATAGCCCACCGTGGTCGTCACGTTGCTGCCGCCGTAGCCTAATATCGCATTACCTGACTTCCAGCTCTGGTCGTCGAACGCAAGCTCCGTCCAGCCATTGCCGGCGTAACGGCCCTCGTCCAGATATCGCCATTCCGAACCAGCTGCGATGACATCCTTGCGAATGTCCGGAGCCGTGGGCTCTCCGGAGAAGTCGGTCGCCGGAGGCGCCGCTTCAGGATCCGCGCCCCATTCGACGTTAGGTGCGGAGCTCATCTCGAACTCAAGCGTGCCTCCCGCCATCAGATCCTCGTAGCTAATCCAGGCTTGATCGAAGCTTGCGCCGTTCAGCTCGGCGGATTGGATAAAGCGGTTAGCGGAGGATACTCCGTTTGCTTTGATCGTGAAGCTGTTCCCGTTGTCCAGGTTCAGCGTCATCTCTTCGAAGATCGGGGAACCGATCAGGTAATAAGGATCGCCGGGGTTGCCCGGGAACAATCCCATCGCGCTGTACACGAACCATGAAGACATCGCCCCGGCATCGTCGTCCATGGAGGACAGGTAGCCTTCCGGATCGGCACGGTACACGCGCGACAACAGCGGGTTCTCGTACAAGCCGTGGTTATGATACTTCTGAACGACGGCTTCCGTCGTGTATTCACGGGCATAGTATTGCGTCAAATATGGCATGCCCAGATAGTTGAACAAATAAGGGACATGCAGGTCCGGTTCGTTGATCGCGACATACTCGTCGATTGCGAAGAAGTGCTGCAGATCGATCGCCATCTCGCGTTTGCCGCCCATCAGCTCCGCCATGCCGTTCACGTCATGCGGCACGAACCAACGATAAGTCCACATATTGCCTTGGTAGGCATATTCGTTAACCTTCGTCACGGATCCGCTAGGCACGTTTCCGCCGCCGGGAGTGAAGAAACCTTGTTTCACTCCCTTCTCGTCCACTTGGTTCGGATTCCACAATTGCTTATATGACATAGCAAGCGTCTTATACTTATCGTACGTGTACGGATCGTTTAACATCTCGGCCAGCTTCATCGGGTAGTAGGCGCTGTAGGCTTTCTCCAGTCCGCCGTTGAACTTGCCCGCCTCGACTGTGTACTGGTCGGTATCCTCCGCCATTCCTTTCAGCGCCGTCTCTAATTGCTCGTCTGTAAAGTCGAAGCCTTTGGCTATGGCGTCCAGAATGACGGCCCCGTTAAACTCGTTGCGCACGGTCGGACTCGGCCAGTAGCCGGCCCCCCATTGCGAATAAGAGCCGCGCGTCTCGTAAACGTCGATCATGGATTTCGCCATGTTCTCGAAACGCTGCGGTTCCAGCAGCGAATACAGGGAATATTTGCGGAAGTCGTCCCATGTCGACCAGCCGTTGTAATAATCGAAAGATTCGCCGATCTCGGAGCTCTCGCGCAAGACGGATTCGTCGCGCGCCGCGCGGAATTGTCCCAATGAGCTCGTTACGTTGTTAGGGTGCTGGTAAGCATGGTACAGCTGAGTGTAAAAGATTTTTTTATTTTCTTCGTTGCTGTCCTTGATCTCGACCTTGCCTAGAGCCTCGCTCCATACGTCGCGCGTCTTCTCGTGTTGCGCGTCGAAATCCCAATCTTCGATTTCGTGATCGCGCTCGTACTTGGCTTGCTCCACGCTGATTGGCGACAGGGCCACCTTGGCTTGGATCGTCTCTCCGGCTGCGGAGTCGAAGTTGAACCAGGCGCCGATGTTAACGCCTTCGCGCTCGGTTTCGGAACTAGTAGCACCATCCTTCCATGTTGTCGCGGAAGTAAAGTCCTTGTCGAATTGAATGGAATAATACAGACGATAATTGCCGTGTCCGCAGACGTTCTTGGAATCGATCATCCCGGAAATTTCGTTCGTGCCTTCCACCTTCAAGCTCGCGCCATTCATGCCGGCATAAGAGGCAGACAGATCGACCAGCACGGATCGCGTGGTTGCGTCCGCCGGGAACGTGTAGCGATGGAAACCTACGCGATCCGAAGCCGTCAGCTCGGCCTTGATGCCGGATTCAAGCTCGACGGCATAATAACCGGCGGAAGCCTGCTCGCTGTTCTTATCGTACTTTTGCTTGTATATGCTGCTGTTGTTCGTGAAATTGCCGGTCTGCGGCGACATCAGAATGTTGCCGCCCGCACCGCTGCAGCCTACTCCGCTAAATCGGACATGCGAGAAACCTTCAATGTCCGGATCCTGATAATAATAGCCGCTGAATGCATTGCCGGTAGTGCCTGTGCTATCCGGTCCCGGCGCGACCAGGCCGAACGGCGTGCGAGGACCCGGATTCGTCTGTCCGTTGTCCCCAAGCGTATTAATGAAAGGATCGACATAATCGACCGGCTCAAGCTCTACCGCAGGGTAAGCCGGGTATTGCCCGACTTCGACGCCGTACAGCTTGAATTCGTTCAACCTTACCGTATGACCGTCTTGCGCGCCTTTCGTTGCCACGAAACGCACGTAACGGGCGGTGAAGGGCGGAATATAGCGGTCGACGATCGTTTGCGAGTTGTCGTTCACGACATCGACATCCGCCCAAGTCTCGCCGTCAACGCTCTTCTGCAGGCGGAAGTCCTTCGTGTTCCAGAACGGACACTTGTTGGATTCAGCCATGCAGTTGTTTTCGACAACCCACTGATTAATGACATACTCTTCGCGAAGATCAAGCTCCAGCCACTTGTTGGTCGCGTTTGAATTATCGCACCACTTTGTCGCGCTGTTGCCGTCTACCGCGTATTGAGGCATTTCTCTTTCATTGCAGGCACCGGTTGCCGTAACGATTGCGTTAAGCGCAACGTTCCTCGTAGCCGATACTATCGTGCCGTCTCCGTCTGCCGCATACCCGCTCTCCGCAAGCGGCTGCAGCAGACCGAACACTACCATGACCGCCATTACGATCGCAAACCATTTGTTTTTCATGTTTTCCTCCTGCTCCCGTTCCTTACGATTGTTGGTTCAGCGCCCGGTCCATCATGGCCGCTACCTGAGCCCGCGTCAGCGTGCGCTTCGGATTGAAATTGCCTTTGTCGTCGCCTTTAATCAGACCGGTCGCCCATGCTTCGCGCACGGATTCCACGGCCCAAGCCGAGATGTCGTCTTGGTCGCCGAAGGAAGGCGAGCCTTGTGCGGCATCAAGGTCGAAAGAAGGCAATGCTCGAGCAAGCGCCACTGCAGCTTCTTCCCTTGTAATCAAGTCGTTCGGTCTGAACTTGCCGTTGTAGCCGGTAACGATGCCAAGCTCTGCGGCGATGCCAACGGCGTTGCCGTAGTAGCTGTCCATGTCCACATCGGTGAACGCCGATTTTGTAGCTTCTGGCATGTCGGCGCCCTTCCAGTCCAGGGATCTAACCAGCATGGTCGCGAAGTCGGCGCGTTTGATGATGTTCTCCGGCATATAGTGAAGCTCGTCCACGCCAGTCACGATATATTGAGCCGCCAGAGATTGTACGGAGATCTCGGCCCAGTGATTGGCCATATCGACAAAACGTTTGTCGTATTCCAGAACGGCATAATAGGAGAAGTGCTCCGCGTCGAACGTGAATACGCCATTGTTTGCGAAGCCTCGAACATAAGTCGCTTGCGTGCCGTCTACATCGTAGATGCCGGCCAGATTGAGACGCAGTTTGTTCTCCTGCTCCACAGTAAGCTTAAGCGACACGGTTACTGGATGCTTCATCTCGTGAATCTCCGTCGTACCGTCAGCGTTCACCAGCTCGATGACGACCGACAGTGCCATTCCTACTTGGTGCAGGCTTTCGTTGGAGGCAATAGAACGCTCAACGATATCTTGAGCCTCGCTCGTCCACGATGTATTTACCGTAATGCGGATGCGGGAATCGCCCGTGCCGTAAGTACCGATGCTTCCCGCCGGGAAGGTCATGCTCAGGCCGCCGGAGTTAAGAATGATATTTTTCTTGCCTTCTTCAATCGCTTTAAGCGATTGTGCTGGAAATTCCAAGGAATCCCCGCGCTCCGCTGCCGATGCCGGCAGCTCGATCGTGACGGAATCGCCAGCGCCGTTCAAAGCATCACCCAGCGTAGTGCGGCCGGCAATATAATATCCATTAGAGCCGAGCTCAGGCTTCACGGTGCCTCGGCTAACCTGTCCAGCATTCGGAGGAATAACGTCGTTACCCGGGGCAGGATTCCCGCCGCCGTTATTGCCGCCGTCATCCCCGTTTCCACCGTCTTCCCCGTCTCCGCCCTCGTCCCCGTCTCCGCCCTCGTCCCCGTCTCCGCCGTCTTCGCCGCCAAGCTGTTCAACTACGGCAAACTTCGAAGTCTTCTGCAGCGTGCGATGACCGGCAGCGACCGTATATTCGCCGTATGGCGCGAATTCCGCCTGAGTCGGTATGATTACGTTAACGGAGTAACGTCCGCTATCGGGCGTCGCCGCCTCCAGATAAAATACCGTTCCATTCGGGCTGACGATCTTCACGGATACGTCGCTCGCGTCGTCAGGCGCCGTTCCGGATACGACGATCTCGCCGCCGCGTTTGACTTCCTTCGCGCTGAGCGCCAGCGCGAAGTCCTGCGCCGCGTAGACTTGCAGCGAAGGAAGCATCATCAGGAGCACCAAGATGCCCGCTATATATGTTTTCAACGTATTGTCCTCGCTTTCATCCCGTTACTTGAACTCGACCGTTCTTGCCAAACTTACCGGCGCCAAGGATTCGCTGTCGAACGAATCGAACACGAATGCGCGTACTTTATAGTTGTCTCCCTTGACATTGAAACGCTGGGTCAGCTTGACTTCATCCCGCTTGATCGGCACGGCGTTAATGAGAATGGGCGTGTTGCCATCCATCAGTTGGAATACCGCATAGGCGGGACCGTCGTAATCGGCCCTACGCTTGACCGTGGCTTCGATATGCAGGCCCTCGTCCCGTTTCAGGCTGCCGGTGATCGAATATATGTCATGTACGCTGTTCACGGTAAACGGCTTGTCGGAGAACAACGGAATTCCCGCTTCTCGTCCAGCTCCTGCATCCGCCTTGACGCGTACGCCAACCGCGCCGGTCTCATAGTCGGCATCGCCGATCATGAGCGGCTTCGCCGTTACATCCGCCCAGCTTTCGCCGCCGTCAAGCGTGAATTCATAATCCGTTAGCGAATCGAAGCCAGGCACGTTATTCCAGCCGAACCGATTGTAGCCGTCGTCCACGGCAGGCGCCGAAGGCGATGCGATCCGGTCTCCCTTCACGGTCGTCTTAACCTCGTCCGAGTTGTTGCGCTCGTCGACCGCCCGGATCGCGAACTCGTACGTTACGTCCGGATCGGCGCCTTCGATCGATTGGCTGTAGTCCGTTTGTCCTTTGACGGCGGGGACGTACAGGCTCCAATTGCGCCCGAGCTTGCCGCTAGTCTCGTAGATTCGGAAGCCTCTGATCTTCTCCCGCTCCTTGGGATCATCCGGCATGCTCCAGGACAACGATACGTCCCCGTTGCCGTCCAATCCCCCCGAAGGACTTGTAACCGCGGCCGGCTTGCTGTCGTCCCTGACGATCGTGTACGTATCGAAAGGATTGGCTTCGCCGGAACGGTAGGATTCGATCGTAAAGCTGTCATCAGTCATGGTGATGCCCGAGTAGATCGGCTTCTTCGGCTGCTCCTTCACGGCGCTGTAATAGTCGTCGATGTCGTTCCGAACATCGTAATACTTCGTGCCCGCGGCGTTGTTGATCATGTACAACGTGCCTTTCGGATTCAGGGGGTTGCCGTTCTCGTCCTTCTCCACGTCGAGTACCGCCTTGTCGCCGTACATTTGGTGCGTTCTGACAAACGAATGGTCGTGCCCCTGCAGAACGACGTCGATGCCAAGCTCGTCGAACACCGGATACAGCATGTCCCTCAGCTCGTAAATCTCGGTTTCCTTGGAGTGTCCGCCAACGGAATAGATCGCCTTGTGGAACGCGACGACCTTCCACTTCTTGTCCGTGCCCGCCACTTCGCGGCGCAGCCATTCGATCTGCTGCTGGAACGCTTCGCGTTGCCTCGCGTCCCATCCCATGTCCATCGTGTTGAGAATCATGAAGTGGGCGTCGCCGTAATCGTAGGAATACACGCTGCCCGGGGGAAGCGGATCGTCGATCTGATCGTTCGGATAATTGAAGTGATAATAATAGTTGTCGTTATAAGGACCTTCGTGATTGCCTACCGCCGCCATGATCGGCAGGTTAAGCAATGTTTGTTGCGGCTTGCCGAAATAATCCAACCATTGGTATTCCAGCGCACCCGCATCTACCATGTCGCCGGTCATAATAAGGAATTGCGAATTCGGATAATTGCCGACCGCTTGGCCAAGCGTATCGGCCCACACTTCGTAATCCCCGCTATTTCCGCCCTGAGAGTCCGTCAAATACAGGAATTCGTACTCCTTCTCGTTCTCCGCTTCCGTTACGAACGACCCCGTCTCGCTCCAGTTGCCGTCGCTGCCGAGTCTGTACTTGTAAGTCGTTCCAGGCGTCAAGCCTTCTACCAGCGCCTTGTGCCCGATAAACGAGATGGTGGTTGAATTGTTGTATTTTAAGTTTTGAAGCACCTGCGACTCGCCCTCGAACCGAAGCTTGTTAGGGGAATCGAAGGTTTCGCTCGCGGGCACGACTTCCACGATGCTGTCTCTCGCGTTATCGGGAGCGTCGTCCGGGTAGTCGTAATTCGTGTACCAGGCGAACGAACGATTCGTCTTCGCGCTGCCGTGCAGCGACATCGCGATCGCGACTGGCGAATAATCCAGCTGCATCGAGGCGTTCTCGATGGCGAATACGAACGAATTCATATCTTGTCCGTCGCTTGATTTCAGGTCTCCTTCACCGTCATATCGGACCGATAAAGCTTGTCCGGCAATGACGTTCTCCGCCAGCTCCGCGCGGACGATCGAGGAATCGAGTGCGCTGATCTCCGCTTTCTCGATAGCAATCGACTTGCCGCCGGCATCGACGCTCAGATGGTTCTTCAGGTCGGCAGGAAGCGCGGCCAGTTCATGCGAGAACTTCAGATCGACGGCATTGCCCGCTGCCCTTGCTTTCCCTCCGATCGGTCCAACATAGCTCTCCGGCAAATAAAACGCGCTTGCCGGCACGATTTGTTTGGTGATGCCTGGTCCCGCCCAGTTCAAATACAGGTTGGCGCCGCCGAAGTTTTCGAAAAATTCGATTTTGAAATCGTATTTCCGTCCGCCTTCCAGGGTGATCGCGCGGCTAGTCTTTTCCTCGTCGTATTTGTCCTCCCAGAAATCGATGAGCGGAGTGTCCATATCGCCGATCCAGAGACGGAAGCCGTTATCCCCCTTCAGGTAGAACGTATAGTCTCCCGTCGTCGGAGCCGCGATTTGTCCCGTCCAGCGAACGCTGGCGGTATCCTCTCTGCCGGTCATCCTGCCAAGAACGGGATTCAAATCCGCGAAGTTGATGGAGGCGTCCACCGTCGTTGCCTTCCGTTCGTCGTATGCGAAGTTGCCGGATGGTCCTTTGTTGGTGTAATACTCGGCATAAAGCCCCCTATCCTTGGCCGGAGGCGTCGGCAATCCCGTCAACTGCATCGAGAAGAACAGGTCGGAGCTGCTCGCCGCATTCTGATGAACCTCGACGGTCATGACGTTGTCGCCGTCCTCGAGCAACCAAGGGTCAATAGAGAATTCATATTCCGTGCGTTCCGTGTTGACGGCAGCGACCGCGGGGGTGTTGTAGGCGATCGGTCCCGCCGGCATATTGGCGCGATATACTTCATTGCCGTTCAGATAGACGACCGCCCCGTCGTCTCTGATGAGCTTGGCCGTCAGCTGTTTGACGGACGTCGCGTCCTCTATCGTAAATTCATGGCGAAAATACGCCGTGATCGGCTTCTTGCCCTCGTCGGAGCCATATTGGATTTGCGTCGCCAAAGGCAAGGCGCCTCCGTATCCCAGCGGGGCCGCCCCGGAATTCCAGTCCGCATCGTCGAATTCCGCGTCTCGCCAAGCCGTCCGCTGATTGGACCCGTCATCTTGGTACGTCCAGACGCCGTCCATGGCGATCAGCGTATCCCCGTCGGGCGCGGCTTCCGCCCGTTCGTTCAGTCCCGGCGCCGGCGCCGGCCATATAAGCAGCGCGCACAACAGCACCCAAATCAGACGGCTTGTTTTTGTCTTGCTCCCATTCGGTTTCAATTCTCTTCCTCCTACCACATGATCTATGTATTTTTGCAACATCTCCAAGTATATCGACTCGCTCTATCACACTCAATGAATTAGAAGTTTTTTAAATGTAAATTCGATATAATCGGGTATATTATTTTTACAAAACAATTACATTCTAAATTTACATAAATTAAATTTGTTAATTATTGTATTTATAATGATTCTAAAGATTCTTTATCTTTTGGATGAAAGTCCTATTTTTCTTACGAAATATAATCCTTTGCACACAAAAAAAGGCCGCTCCCCGTCTTGTAAACGAGGGCGGCCTGCTTGCTGTCTTCCTATAAGTTTAAATTTTTTTAACTTTCGCTCTCCAATGCCTCCGCTTTTCCATCTTTCTATTTGCCTTTGCCAAGCGGACTGCCACCGTCATTTAGGCATGTGACGATGGTTGAAACGCCCGGTTGTAACACTTCCGGCACACCGGCTTGTAATCCTCGTTGCCGCCGATCTGGATCTGCTCGCCGGAATTGACGGGTTCGCCGTCGCGGAAGCGGATGACCATCGTCGCCTTGCGGTCGCAATACCAGCAGATCGTTTTGATCTCCTCGATTTTGTCCGCGTGGACGAGCAGATTGTAGCTGCCTTCGAACAGCCGGTTCTGGAAGTCGTTCTTAAGCCCGAACGCCATAACCGGCACGTTAAGCTCGTCCACCACCTGCGTAAGCTCCAGAATGTGATGGCGCTTCAGGAACTGCGCTTCGTCGATGAGCACGCAATAAATTCTGCCCGAAGCCGCCATTCGTTCTTTAACGCTGTCGTACATGTTCATATCTTCGGATACGGGAATCGCTTCCCGTTCAAAGCCGACCCGGGAGCCCACCCGTTCCACGCTGCCCCTGGCGCTTACGGACGGCGAGTAGATCAGGACCGGCTTGCCCTGCTCTTCGTAATTATGGGCGACCTTTATGATTTCGAACGACTTTCCGCTGTTCATCGTACCGTATTTGTAATAAAGCTGTGCCAAACGCGATCTCCTCCACTGTCCTTAAACGTGGATATTATTATACCGCTTTGACGGCTTTTTTGTCTTTACCTTCTTTGCTGCTCGACAAGAACCAGCCCGTAAGCGCAATAATGATCAGTACGGCGTAGAACGTAAGCTTCCAACCGGTCGATTCGGCAAAGTCGTGCGGAATGACGTGCAGCGACGGATGCGCGAGCGTATGGACCGCCAGCTTGACGCCGACCCAGCCCACGATGCAGAACGCCGCAATTTCAAGACCGGGTCTGCTTTCGAGCAGCTTGACGAACAATGTAGCCGCGAAACGCATAATGAGAAGACCAATGAAGCCGCCTATGAATATGACCGCGAAGTGGCCGCCGTCCATGCCGCCGATCTTCGGCAAGCCCGATGCGGGCAATGCCACGGCCAGCGCTACCGCCGCGAGAATGGAATCGATCGCGAACGCGATATCCGCCACTTCCACCTTGAATACCGTCATCCAGAAACCGCTCTTCTTCTTCTCCTTGCCGCTTGCCTTGTCGGCATCCGACTCGCCTTTCTTGACGACGAGCTTTCGGAAAATATGGTTGAGCGCGATAAAGAGCAAATACAA
>JAQSXN010000573.1 GCA_029256665.1 Paenibacillus sp. | reverse complement strand
GCTGAATGACCAACAAGAGTTTTTTGATTATCCTTGGGTGGCCTTCATCACGTACGATTCCGCCAACGATTGGCTGAAGTTGAAGGTAGAGGTCGACAGCGCGCAGGACATCGTACTTCAGATGGTGAACGGCGTAGAGCCGGAAATTACCGTGGATATGGGGCTCCTCCCTCCGTATGACCGGGGGGATCACGTCTGGTTCAAGACAAGCATTAACAACCCGACGAAATGGAACGACGAAGCGCACGGCAACGATTGCCCGGCCATGTACTACTACGACGCCTATTATCATTTTGAACTGATGATGTACTTCGACATGACGGACATGAGTTGGATGTCGCGGGACAACGTGGCGCGCTTCCTCAATTACCGTTGCGGGTTCCGCAGACGCTACAAGCCGGCGCCGGCATATGAGCTTGGCCTTTACGCGGACGGCTTCTCGGGTTACGAGTTTCCGAAGGGCAAGCAGGAGTTTACGTATTTTATCAAGGCAAATATGCGACAATCCGTACCGACAGAGACGAGCGCGCTGACCGAACTCATGGATAACTGTCTGCAGCTCGTGCCCGCCGAGGCGAAATGGCCGGAGAAAGCGACCGATTGGACGGACTTCACGGAGCGCTGCACGGCGGATCTCATGGACCCGCAGTGCTGGAACTTCAACGACATCTATACCGACTTCATACTCAACTATGTTAATGGCTACTCGCCGGCATGGCAGGAGGCGTTCGAGAGCAAGAACCTGACGATCGATTTTACGAAAAGCCCATGCATCGATTCGGCGGTCTTCATCGGCTATCCGCTTGCGGTCGTTGACGCCTTGAAACCGAATGGACCCTATGCGCCGTTGCTGGAACGGATTTTGGATTTTACCCGGAAGTATATTCGGCATCAGCTTCGGGATGAGAACGCCCGCAAGAGTTCAGGGAAAGAAGGCTATCGCCAAGGGATCGTCGTCACATGGCAGTTCGTCTATATCTTGGAGCAAATTTGGCAGATCGGGCTGCTGAAAAACGACCGCCTGCTGCTGGATTACGTGCAGTCGGAGATTGACGAGGTGCTCATTCCGCTGAGCCGCGGCGTGAATTACTTGTACCCGCTCAGCTTCGATATGGCGACGCTACGCAAGCACGGCAACGGCGATGCTTATATGGTCGCAGGCATCTATGCTTATTTCATGGTCAACATGCACAAGTCGACGGGAAAGCCGCTCTATATGGAAGAAGCCGTCCGGGCAATCAAGCCGCTGTTGAACATGCCGGTCAATTCGCTGTCGCAAGAGGTGTTCATGTTCGGTTTGGGAATTCAAGCGGCCTCCGAGCTCTACAAGCTGACGGGCGAAGCGGAATACAATGAAATTTACGAGTACTTGGTCGCGCAAAATCTTAGGATGATGTACTGGTTCAGCGACAATACGAAGGAAGAATACCGGAGCTACAACACTTTCGCTATGTTCCAGGCTTGCTCGCCTATCATTTATCCGGCTTTCTTCGAGAACATCGAGTGCCTGGCGCGAATCGCTTCCACGCTGGATACGCATGACGCAAGCAAAGGCCTATTGCGCGTATTCAATCACGCCCGCAAGAACAACATGTACTTATTTCCGAGATGCTTGCCGGAGAACCGTCATAGTTCCAGCTTGATGTATATTCCTTTCGAGAACCTCGGCGTGTTGGAGGACGAGAAGACGGGCTGGATCGGTCAAGAGATTTACGGCTGCGGTCAGGTCTACCAAGCCTATCTCATGTGGGAAGCGTTCGGTCGCAGCAACGACCGCGATATTATGGCGTTGAACCTCGACAATTACAAAATCGCGGATCTCGGCGACATGCATAACTTGGACCTGCATTTTATCGTTTACAATCCGGAAGCGGAGCGCAGGACGTTCGACATCACGCTGTCCGAGCAGTATATGGGCAGCAAGGCTTGGATCGGCGATAGCCGCAAAGCCCAGGACAACGAGATTGAGGTTGCCGGAGTAACGATTATAATGACGCTAGAGCCGGATCAGCATGTCTACTTGACCGTAAGGAAGTAAGGCGCGAGGGAATATCAATCAATAGGGAGGCGTGTATGCATGACGCTTATCGAAGAAAATGCCGTCGTCGTCTTCCAAGGCGACAGCATCACGGATGCAGGTAGAAATCGGGAGACGGGAGCGGATCTAGGCTGGGGTTATGCTAACCTCGTCACATCGCTCTTCACGAATCAATACCCGCAGAAGCGGGCTCAATTTCTGAATCGGGGAATCAGCGGCGACCGAGTCGTCGATCTTGAGCGCCGCTGGGAAGCAGACTGCCTGGCGCTCGCGCCGACTTGGGTATCCGTCTATATCGGCATCAATGACACTTGGCGCCGGTACGACAGTAACAATCCGCTCGGCACGGAAGAATACGCGGAAACGTATCGTCGGCTGCTTACGCAGGTGAAGGAGCGTACTTCCGCCAATCTCATCCTGGTAGAGCCGTTCGTGTTGCCGGTCAACGAGCAGCAGAAGAAGTGGCGCGAGGATCTTGCTCCCAAAATTCAAGCGGTGCGCGAGCTTGCGAACGAATTCAAGGCGCCGTATGTTCCGCTCGACGGCTTGTTTGCGGCAGCCGCGACGACGACGGGACCCGAATACTGGGCGCCGGACGGCGTCCATCCGTCTCCCGCCGGCAGCGCCCTGATTGCCAAGGCTTGGCTGCGGGCCGTAGGCGCCTAGTTGCTCTTTGCTCTCCTTCTAATCGTTATCCGATTTGATTTCTGCTTAAGATTCCCGATCTTTAGTTCTGTCGGCTGCCATTCCAACTGGCGGGTCGGACAGTCTGAAGGGTTGGGTATCTTTTTTTTGGCGCAATAAGCGAAAACTTTGCGGAATGGGGCGGTTTTTTTGAGATGACTGCCCGCCGTCCGCAAGAAAGTCGCCGCTTCTCGATAAACCGCCTTGTAACGCCCTGTGGCAAGGCTCCTTTACAATTAAAGTACAGCAAGCTTAGCGAAACGGGGGAAGCCGCTTGAGAACAGTAGCCATTAAACATAAAGGTGTTCGGGATCTCATCAAGAACCGTTACCTGTACATGCTGGCGATACCCGCCATATTATTCAGCATCGTCTTCGCGTATTTACCGATGATCGGCGTCGTGATCGCCTTTCAGGATTTCAATCCCCTTCGGGGGCTTTGGCACAGCGAATGGATCGGCCTGCAAAATTTTAAGTTCTTCTTTCAAGGGCAAGACTGGATCATCATTACGACGAACACGGT